>NZ_CALRZC010000138.1:0-22272 GCF_943372545.1 Variovorax sp. YR752
CTATGTGCGGCGAGGCGACGTCGAGGCGGTCTACAGCCTGCGCCGCGGCGCCGCCGAGGCGCTCGAGGCGGTGGCCCACGGCGACCGCAAGTCGTCGAAGGTGGTCGGCCGGCGCATCGAGGAGCTGCCGCTGCCCAGCGGCGCGCAGATCGGTGCGATCGTGCGCACCGTCCACGACGCCGAGGTCTTCCAGAAGGTCATCATCCCGCACCACGACACCGTGATCGAGAGCGATGACCACGTGATCGTCTTCGTGCCGCGCAAGCGCATGGTGCGCGAGATCGAGAAACTGTTCCAGGTCGGCGCGACCTTCATGTTCTGAAATGACGCCCCCAAGTTCGCTTGCGCTCGCTGCCCCCCCGAGGGGGCGCTCAGCGGCTTCGGGCGGCCGGGCGCCGCTGAGATGAGTTCTCCGCTCGCCGTCGTCGCGCTCGTCGGCCGCATGGTGGTGCTGTTCGCGCTGCTGATGGGGGTGCCGCTGGCCTTCGCGCTGGCGGAGCACGACCCGGCCGAGAACGCCTTCCTCGTCGGCACGGCGATCACCTTCGGCTGTGGCGTGCTGATGAGCCTGGCGACGCGGCGCTTCCGCCGCGAACTGCAGCCGCGCGACGGCTTCGTGCTGGTCGGCCTGACCTGGCTGACGCTGCCGGCCTTCGGCGCAATTCCGCTGTTGCTGGCGATACCGGGGCTGAGCGTCACCGACGCCTACTTCGAATCGATGTCGGGCTTCACCGCCACCGGCGCAACGGTGCTCAGCGGGCTGGATGCGCTGCCGCTGTCGGTCAACGTCTGGCGCTGCTTCATGATGCTGATCGGCGGCCTGGGCATCATCGTGCTGGCGGTGGCCATCCTGCCGCTGCTCGGCGTGGGCGGCGCGCAGCTCTTCAAGGCCGAGACCGCCGGCCCGATGAAGGACGCCAAGCTCACGCCACGCATCGCCGAGACGGCGCGCGGCTTGTGGGCGGTGTATTTCGTGGTGTCGATCGCCTGCTTCTTCGCCTACCGCTGGGCCGGCATGAGCTGGGCGGACGCCTTC
This sequence comes from Variovorax sp. YR752, assembly GCF_943372545.1. Taxonomy (NCBI): domain Bacteria; kingdom Pseudomonadati; phylum Pseudomonadota; class Betaproteobacteria; order Burkholderiales; family Comamonadaceae; genus Variovorax; species Variovorax sp. YR752. The sequence continues at coordinate 1,037 of NZ_CALRZC010000138.1, forward strand.
ATGCACATGTGCACGACGATGGGCCTGGGCGGCTTCTCGTCGCACGACCTGAGCTTCGGCTACTGGAACTCGCCGACCATCGAGATTGTGGCGGTGGTCTTCATGATGCTGTCGGGCGTGAGCTTCGCGCTCTACTTCGTGGCCTGGAAGCAGCGTTCGCTGCGCGTGCTGTGGAACAACGTCGAGGTGCGGGCCTTCTACCTCGTCGTGCTGGGCACCATCGCGCTGATCTCGATCTACCTGACGGTCAACGGCGTCTATCCCGACTTCGAGCAGTCCTTTCGCCACACCGTCTTCCACGTCGTCTCGATCGCCACGACGACCGGCTACGCCTCCTACGACTACGCGCAGTGGCCGCTGTTCGCGCCGCTGCTGATGATCCTGCTCGGCTGCTTCGCCACCTGCGCTGGCTCCACCGGCGGCGGCATCAAGATGGTCCGCATGATCCTGCTGCTCAAGCAGTCGCAGCGCGAACTGGTGCGCATCGTGCATCCGAACGTGGTCAACCCGGTGGTGATCGGCGGCTCGGCCGTGAGCCCGCGGGTGATCCAGAGCGTGATTGCCTACATGATGGTCTACGGCGCCTCGCTGGTGGCGTTGACCATGCTGTTGTTGTTCAGCGGCCTGGACGTGGTGACCGCGTTCACGGCGGTGATCGCCTGCGTCAACAACATCGGCCCGGGCCTCGGCGAGGTCGGGCCGGCAGTCAACTACGGCGGGCTCAGCGACTTCCAGATCTGGGTCTGCACCTTCGGCATGCTGCTCGGCCGGCTGGAACTGCTGGCGGTGCTGGTGCTGTTCACGCCGCAGTTCTGGCGCGGATGAAATTTCCCCGCCCGAGGGCGCGCGGACCGGCTGGGGAGCGGCCTGGCGCTCGGCGCCGCTGCAGTGCTCAGTCCTTCGGCAGGTAGCGCGCGTCCGACCAGGTCGCCAGCCACTGCGGCTTGAACGCCACGAAGATCGCCACCAGCATGCCGGTGGAGAAGGCCTCGCCCCAGGCCATCAGCCAGTGGCCGAGCAGCACCGAGCCGATCTCGGTGCTCTCGGATGGCGGGGTCAGGTAGGCCGACATCGTGCCGGCCGCCATCATCGCCAGCGCGGTAACGATGAAGCCGCGGCCGAGGATGAACACGAAAGGATGGTTCGGCAACCAGCGCCGCGTTGCCAGGCCGATCGCCAGCGCGAGCGTGGCCGCCACGATGCCGTTCCAGGCCAGATGATCGAGCGCCATCGGCCAGGCAATGCCGCCCAGCCAGGCGCCGAGCGCGGCGATCGGCACCAGACTGAGCACCGCCAGCGGCCAGCCGAGCATCAGCACCATCAGGCAGGCACCGGAGAGCTGCACCGCCACGCCGCCGGGCATCACGCGCTGCGCCGCCCACAGCCAGGGCAGCAACACCAGGCAGGCGAGCCAGGGGTGCCAGATCGGCGCGCCGCGCAACTGCCGCCATGGCCGCAACGCAAGCGCGACGGCCAGCGCGACGATCACCACGACGAATGACAACCCCATCGCGGCGATGCTATCCGGCAGGGTTGCTGCCGACATGACAAGGGTCAACGGTGGCGCTACGCTGGCTGCATGAACACGCCCATGCCGCGCAGCATCGACTTCTACTTCGACTTCTCGTCGCCCTACTCGTACATCGCCTCCGAGTGGGTCGAGGCGCTCGCGGCGCGCCACGGGCGCACGGTGGTCTGGAAGGCCATCCTGCTCGGCGCCACCTTCCAGGCTGCCGAGCTCAAGCCGCCGGTGGCCCACCCGATCAAGCGCGAGTACTCGTTGCACGACTTCGAGCGCTCGGCGCGCTTCGCCGGCGTGCCGCTGAAGAACCCTCCGGTCTTCCCGATCCCGACGCAGAACGCGGCGCGGGTGTTCTGGTGGCTGGCCGCGCAGGACCGCGACCGCGCCGCGCAATGGGCCAGGCACTGCCTGCGTGCCTACTTCGCGCGCGGCGTCGACTTGAGCGACCCGGCGCAGCTGGGCCAGCTTGCCGTCGACTTCGGCCTCGAGGCCGGAGCGGCCGAAGCGGCGTGGAACGATCCCGTCTGGAAGTCGCGACTGAAGGCGGAGAACGAAGCCGCCATCGCCGCCGGCGTGTTCGGCGCGCCCTTCTTCATGGTCGACGGCGAGCCCTTCTGGGGCAACGACCGCCGGCCGCAGATCGAGCGCTGGCTCGAGAAGGGGCCGTTCTGATGCTCACGCTGGCCGGGCAGTTGCGCATCCAGGCGCGCGCCAACCGGCTCGCCAACCATCGGCTGCATGGCGCGATGGAGGCGCTCGCGCCGGCCGAGTTCCACGCGCCGCGGGTGAGCTTCTTCCCGAGCCTGGCGGCGACGCTGAACCACATCCTTGTCGTCGATGCGTACTACATCGGCGCGCTGCATGGCGATGCCGATCTGCCCGCGGTTTACCGGGCGTTCGTACCGGCGGCGACGCTGGACGAACTCGCGCGGCGGCAGCGCGCCAGCGACGAGCGGCTGATCGCCTGGTGCGAAACGCTGACCGACGCGGGTTGTGCCGCGATGGTCGAGATGGACCGCGGCGACCATGTGCAGCGCGACCGCGCCGCTCACGTGCTCGCCCACCTGTTCATGCACCAGACGCACCACCGCGGCCAGGTGCACGCGATGCTGTCGGCCACCGCCGTGGCACCGCCCCAGCTCGACGAGTTCCTGATGCCCAGCGACGCGCCGCTGCGCAGCGCCGACATGGTCGAACTCGGCTGGCGCGAGGGCGACGTGTACGGGTAAGCCGCAGGGCTGGTCACACCACGCGGCGCCGCTAGAATCCAAAGTTGACGTTTACGTAAACGTCAACCGCTGATCCGGTGCCACAGTCGGCTGCTCCGTGGAGACCCCATGCCCGTTCTCGCCTCCAACCTCAGCCCCCGCTCCGAGGACTTCAAGGCCAATGCCGCGGCGATGCGCGCGCTGGTCGACGACCTGAACGCGAAGCTCGCGCAGATTGCCCAGGGTGGCGGCGAGGCGGCGCGCGCCAAGCACGTGGCGCGCGGCAAGCTGCTGCCGCGCGAGCGCGTCGAGATGCTGCTCGACCCCGACACGCCCTTCCTCGAGGTGGCGCCGCTGGCCGCGCTCGACATGTACAAGGAGAAGGGCGGCCAGGACGCCGCCCCCGGCGCCGGCCTGATCGCCGGCATCGGGCGTGTGGCCGGCGTCGAGTGCATGGTCGTGTGCAACGACGCCACGGTGAAGGGCGGCACCTACTTCCCGATGACGGTGAAGAAGCACCTGCGCGCGCAGGAGATCGCGATGCAGAACCGCCTGCCGTGCATCTACCTGGTCGATTCCGGCGGCGCCAACCTGCCGAACCAGGACGAGGTGTTCCCCGACCGCGATCACTTCGGCCGCATCTTCTTCAACCAGGCCAACATGAGCGCGTTGGGCATCCCGCAGATCGCGGTGGTGATGGGCTCGTGCACAGCGGGAGGCGCCTACATGCCGGCGATGAGCGACGAGTCGATCATCGTGAAGAACCAGGGCACCATCTTCCTCGCCGGCCCGCCGCTGGTGAAGGCGGCGATCGGCGAGGTGGTCAGCGCCGAGGACCTGGGTGGCGGCGACGTGCACACGCGCCTGTCCGGCGTGGCCGACCACCTGGCGAGCAACGACACCCATGCGCTGGCGATCGCGCGCGCCTCGGTGGCCAACCTGAACTGGCGCAAGGCGCATGAGCAGCGCCTCGCCGCGCCGCGGCCGCCGCTGTTCGATGCGAGTGAACTGCACGGCATCATCCCGACCGATGCGCGCAAGCCCTATGACGTGCACGAGATCATCGCCCGCATCGTCGACGGCTCCGAGTTCGACGAGTTCAAGGCGCGATACGGCACTACGCTGGTCACCGGCTTCGCGCACATCGAGGGCATGCCGGTGGGCATCGTCGCCAACAACGGCGTGCTGTTCAGCGAGAGTGCGCAGAAGGGTGCGCACTTCATCGAGCTGTGCGGCCAGCGCAAGATCCCGCTGATCTTCCTGCAGAACATCACCGGCTTCATGGTCGGCCGCAAGTACGAGAGCGAAGGCATCGCCAAGCACGGCGCGAAGATGGTCACGGCTGTTTCCACCGTCAACGTGCCGAAGTTCACCGTCATCATCGGTGGCAGCTTCGGCGCCGGCAACTACGGCATGTGCGGGCGCGCCTACAGCCCTCGCTTCCTGTGGATGTGGCCGAACGCGCGCATCAACGTGATGGGCGGCGAGCAGGCGGCGAGCGTGCTGGCCACCGTCAGGCGCGACGGCATCGAGGCCAAGGGCGGAACCTGGTCGGCGCAGGAAGAGGCAGCGTTCAAGCAGCCCATCCTCGACCAGTTCGAGCACCAGGGCCACCCGTACTACGCCAGCGCCAGGCTGTGGGACGACGGCGTGATCGATCCGGCCGACACACGGCGCGTGCTGGCACTGGCGCTCAGCGCCAGCCTGAATGCGCCGATCCCGGATCCGAAGTTCGGCGTGTTCCGCATGTGAGGCGAAGCGCATGGACAACATCTACCTGAGCCACGAACACGAGCAGCTGCGCGAGCAGGTCTCGCGCTTCCTGGCGCGTGAGGTGGAGCCGTTCGCCGAGCAGTGGGAGCGCGACGGTTGCGTGCCGCGCGAGGTGCTGCGCAAGATGGGCGAGGCTGGCCTGCTCGGGCTGATGTATTCCTCACAGCACGGCGGGGCGGAAGCGGATGCGCTGACCAACCTGGTGTTCGCCGAGGCGCTGTCGCAGTCCACCTACGGCGGCTTCATCATCACCGTGCTCGTGCACACCGACATGGCCAGCCCGCACCTGCACCACGCCGGCAGTGCGGCGCAGCAGGCGAAGTACATGCCGGGTGTGACGGCAGGCCGCACGATCACCGCGGTCGGCATCACCGAACCGGGCGCCGGCTCGGACGTGGCGGGGCTCAAGACCAGCGCCAGGCGCGATGGCGATCACTGGGTGCTTAGCGGCAGCAAGCTCTTCATCACCAACGGCGTGCACGCCGACCTGTACTTCATCGCCGCGCGCACCGGCACGGCGCGGCACGCGATCTCGATGTTCATCGTCGAGAAGGGAGCACCGGGCTTCACGGTCGGACGTTCGCTGGAGAAGACGGGATGGCTGTCGTCCGACACCGCCGAGCTGGTGTTCGACGACTGCCGCATCCCGGCCGCGAACCTGCTGGGCGAGCAGGACAAGGGCTTCTACTCGGTGATGAAGAACTTCCAGACCGAGCGCATCGCGCTGTCGGCGATGGCGATCGGCCACTGCACGCAGGCGCTGAAGATGACGCTCGAGTACGTGCGCGACCGCCGGGCGTTCGGCGCCACGCTGTTCGACAAGCAGGTGGTGCGGCAGCGGCTGGCGATGCTCGACGCCAAGGTGCGCGCCGCGCGCCAGTACCTCTACCACTGCGGCTGGCTGGTCACGCAGGGGCATGATTGGAACCGCGTGGTGCAGGACGTGTCCATGCTCAAGGCGCTCACCGGCGAGCTGGTCAACGAGGTGGTGCAGGCCTGCCAGCAGTTCCACGGTGGCATGGGCTACATGCGCGGCACAGCGATCGAACGGCTGTGGCGCGACGCGCGCATCCTCGCCATCGGCGGCGGCGCCACCGAGGTGATGCTCGACGAGGCCGCCAAACGCTATTGACGACGCCATGACCACGACAACCCTCGACGTTCAACGCGAAGGCCATGTGGCCCGTGTCTACCTGAACCGCCCCGAGGTGCGCAACGCCTTCAACGACGGCGTGATCGGCGAGCTGACCCAGGCTTTCGCCGGGCTGGGCGCGGACGCGACGCTGCGCTGCATCGTGCTCGGCGGCCACGGCAAGGCCTTCTGCGCCGGCGCCGACCTGAACTGGATGCGCGCGATGGCCGGCTACAGCTGGGAGCAGAACCGCGCCGATGCGCAGGCGCTGGCCGACATGCTGTGGACCATCTACAGCTGCCCGGTGCCGGTGGTCGGCCGCATCCACGGTGACTGCTACGCCGGTGGCCTCGGCCTCGCGGCGGTGTGCGACGTGCTGGTCGCCGCCGAAGGTGTCCAGTTCTGCCTCAGCGAGGCGAAGCTCGGCCTGCTGCCGGCGACCATCGGGCCGTATGTCGTCAAGGCCATGGGCGAGCAGGCGGCGCGGCGCTGGTTCGTCACCGCCGAGCGTTTCTCCGCCGCACAGGCGCACGCGATGGGCTTCGTGCACGAGCTGGTGGCACCCGAGGCACTCGATACGAAGGTCGACGAGCTGGTCGCTGCGCTGGTCGCCAACGGCCCGATGGCCGTGCGCGCCTGCAAGAAGCTCGTGCAGGACGTCGGCGGCCGCGACATCGACGCCGATCTGCGCGCCGAAACCGCACGCCGCATTGCCGACATCCGCGCCAGCGACGAAGGCCGCGAAGGCATCCAGTCCTTCCTCGGTAAGCGTGGGCCCAACTGGCTGGGCTGACCACGATGCCGACCACGCTCGACACCGCCCAGCTGATCGCCATCGCTGCTGCGCTCGGCTGGGCCAGCGGCATGCGGCTGTACCTGGTCGTCTTCCTCACCGGCATCGCCGGCTACCTCGGCTGGGTGGAACTGCCGCACGGCCTGCAGGTGCTGCAGCATCCGGCGATGCTGGTGGCCAGCGGCTTCATGCTCTTCGTCGAGTTCTTCGCCGACAAGATTCCCGGCGTCGACACGCTGTGGGACCTGGTGCACACGCTGGTGCGCATCCCGGCCGGGGCCGCGCTCGCCGCGTCGGTCTTCGGTGCCGACCAGGCCACCTGGGCGACGATGGCCGCGCTGCTCGGCGGCACCCTGGCCGCCACCAGCCACGTGGCCAAGGCGATCACGCGCGCCGCGGCGAACAGCTCGCCAGAGCCCTTCTCCAACCTTGGCCTGTCGCTGCTCGGTGATGCCTTCGTGCCGGCGGCGCTGTGGCTGTCGTGGACGCACCCGCTCGCGCTGGCCGTCGTGCTGGCGATCGCGCTGGTGATCGCCATTGCGCTGATCGTGGTGCTGGGAAAGTTCCTGCGTGCGCTCGTGCGCCGCGTTTCGGGCTGGCTGCGTGGCGGCCAACCCACGACCTGAGGTCCGCATGTTCACCAAGATCCTGATTGCCAACCGCGGGGAGATCGCCTGCCGCGTTGCCGCCACCGCGCGCAGGCTCGGCATCCGCACCGTGGCCGTGTACTCGGATGCCGACGCCGACGCAAAGCACGTCGCCGCCTGTGATGAGGCCATCCACATCGGCGGCAATGCGCCGCGCGACAGCTACCTGCGCAGCGAGCGCATCCTCGACGCCGCACGCGCCACCGGTGCGCAGGCGGTGCACCCGGGCTACGGTTTCCTCAGCGAGAATGAGGACTTCGCGCAGGCCTGCGCCGACGCCGGTCTGGTCTTCATCGGCCCGCCGCCCTCGGCGATCAAGGCGATGGGCCTGAAGGCCGAATCGAAGCAGTTGATGGAGAAGGCCGGCGTGCCGCTGGTGCCCGGCTACCACGGCGCCGACCAGGACCCGGCGCTGCTGCGCCGCGAGGCCGACCGCATCGGCTACCCGGTGCTGATCAAGGCCAGCGCCGGTGGCGGCGGCAAGGGCATGCGCATCGTGACCAAGGGCGAGGAGTTCGACGCCGCGCTCGCCTCCTGCCAGCGTGAGGCGCGCAACAGCTTCGGTGACGACGCGGTGCTGATCGAGCGCTACGTCACGCGGCCGCGACACATCGAGATCCAGGTGTTTGGCGATAGCCACGGCCACTGCGTCTACCTGTTCGAGCGCGACTGTTCGGTGCAGCGTCGCCACCAGAAGGTGCTGGAGGAAGCACCCGCGCCCGGCATGAGCGAAGCCCGCCGGCGCGAGATGGGGGCGGCGGCGGTGTCGGCCGCGAAGGCCGTGGGCTACGTCGGTGCCGGCACGGTGGAGTTCATCGCCGAGCCGCAGGCCGATGGCGACCTGCGCTTCTTCTTCATGGAGATGAACACTCGATTGCAGGTCGAGCACCCGGTGACGGAAGCGATCACCGGGCTGGACCTGGTCGAGTGGCAGCTGCGCGTGGCCGCAGGCGAGCCGCTGCCGCTGAAGCAGGAGGAGTTGCGCATCCACGGCCATGCGATCGAGGCGCGCATCTGCGCGGAGAACCCCGACGCCAACTTCCTGCCGGCCACCGGCACGCTCGACGTGTACCGCACGCCGGTGTGCACGAACTTCGAGCGTGGCATGAACGCAGGAGTCGGCGCGCAGAGCGCGCCGGTGCGCGTCGACGCCGGCGTGCGCGAAGGCGACGCCATCTCGCCGCACTACGACTCGATGATCGCCAAGCTGATCGTCTGGGGCGCCGACCGTGCGCAGGCGCTGGCGCAGCTGGACGCCGCTCTCGCGCAGACGCACATCGTCGGCCTGCAGACCAACGTCGCCTTCCTGCGTCGCGTGACCACCAGCCGCTCGTTCGCGCAGGCCGACCTCGACACCGCGTTGATCGAGCGCGAGCGCGCCGCGCTGTTCGACCAGCCGCCGCTGGCACTCGAAGTCGCGGCGGCCGGCGCCATCGCCCACCAGCTCGCGCACGAGCGTGCCGCCGAGGGCGCCGACCCCTGGTCGAAGCGCGATGCCTGGCGCCTGCACGGTGCCGCGGTGCGTCGCTTCGACCTCGAAGCCGGCGGCACGCAGCACGTGGCGACCCTGATCCGCGCGCACCGCGGCGAGACCGTCATGGCGATCGGCGATCGCAGCTGGTCCTTCGGCGCCAGCTCACGCAGCAGCACGCAGCACGACGTGACCCTCGGCGGGCGGCGCTGGACGCTGTCGGTGTACACCGTCGGCGAGCGCATCGCGGTGTTCTCACCCGAGGCCAGCGCCGTGCTGCACCGCATCGACCCGATCACCCACGCCGGCGATGCGGCGGCCGAAGGCGGGCGCCTGACGGCGCCGATGCCCGGCAAGCTGATCTCGCTGCTGGCAAAGGCCGGCGACGCGGTGAAGAAGGGCCAGGCGCTGGCGGTGATGGAAGCGATGAAGATGGAGCACACCATCACTGCGCCTTGCGATGGCACGGTGGTCGAACTGCTCTACGCAGTCGGCGACCAGGTGCTGGAAGGCGAGGAACTGCTGCGGCTGGAGGCTGCAGCGTGAGCGATGGTGCTCAGCTGTGGCGCGGCTCGTTGCCGCGGCGGCCCCAGGTCGAGGGCTTGTACCAGCTCGACGACGGCTCGGACTTCACGTCCAGTTCGGCAGGGCGCGACACGCCGAAGCCGGAGGTGTTGCTGGCCCAGGCCGTTTCCTGTGGCACGGCGCCGGTCGGTTCGGCGTTGGCCATGCGCAGTTGCCGGGCCATGGTGGCCAGTGTCGGGTCGCCGGAGGCTTCGCACACCCAGATGGCCTCGCGCACTTCACCCTCGGCCTTCATCAGGTCTCCGATCTCCACTTTCTCGCCGTAGTGGCGCAGCAGCGCAAAATGGATGCGCGTGGCGAGGCGGAGTCGGGTGCTGGTGTCCAAGGTACTTCCTGATCGATGGTTGTATCTTCCTGTATCAAAGCCGTTACGACCATCCCTAGCTGCGGGGAAACGTGGTGAACCCGCCTCTTTGCACGAGACTTTTTTCATGATTCCTTCGAGTGTGCGAATCGTCGATGTCGGGCCGCGTGACGGGCTGCAGAACGAGAAGCAGCCGGTGGCCACTGCCGACAAGGTCGAGCTGGTGCATCGGCTGCAGGCGGCCGGGCTGCGCGAGATCGAGGTCACCAGCTTCGTCAGTCCGAAGTGGGTGCCGCAGATGGCCGACAACGCCGAAGTGATGGCTGGCATCGTGCGGCGCGCGGACGTGCGCTACTCGGTGCTGACGCCGAACATGAAGGGGCTCGAGGCGGCGCTGCTCACGACGCCGCACGAGGTGGTGGTGTTCGGCGCTGCCAGCGAGGCCTTCAGCCAGCGCAACATCAATTGCTCGATCGCCGAGTCGGTCGAGCGCTTCGCGCCGGTGGTGGCGCTGGCGCACGAGCGCGGGCTGAAGGTGCGTGCTGCGGTGTCCTGCGCGCTCGGCTGTCCCTACCAGGGTGAAGTGAGCGCCGACGAGGTCGAGCATGTCGTCAGGCTGATGAAGGCCATTGGCGTCGACCACTGCGGCATTGCCGACACCATCGGCGTCGGCACCCCCAAGCGCGTGCAGGCGGCGATGGAGCGCGCGCTCAAGCATTTCCCCCTCGCCGAGGTCAGCGGTCATTTCCACGACACCTACGGCCAGGCATTGGTGAACATCTACGCCTGCCTGGAGATGGGCATCCACCATTTCGACACCAGCGTCGCCGGCCTCGGCGGCTGCCCGTATGCGAAGGGCGCGACCGGCAACGTCGCCACCGAAGACGTGGTGTTCATGCTGAACGGTCTGGGTGTCGAGACGGGCATCGATCTCGACGCGCTGGTCGATGCCGGCGCCTTCATCTCCGGCGTGCTCGGCCGGCCGCCCGTATCGCGTGCCGGCAAGGCGCTGCTGAGCAAGCGCGAGAGGGCTGCTGCATGAGCGAGGTTCTGTCCGAACGACCGGAAGGCTTCAGGCGCGTCACTCAGGCGCTGGCCGAGCGTGATCACCCGCACCCGCCGCTGTGGCTTGAGGTGTCCGCACGCACCTCGCAGGAAGCAGCCGACGCGCTCGGCGTGCAGGTCGGGCAGATCGCCAAGAGCGTGATCTTCCGTCGCAAGGCCGACGAAGTGGCGGTGCTGGTGGTGACCTCGGGCGACAAGCGCGTCGACGAGAAGAAGGTGGCTGCGATCGTCGGCGCGCTGGGCCGTGCCGACGCCGACTTCGTCAAGGCGCGCACCGGCTTCACGATCGGCGGCGTCTCGCCGCTCGCGCATGCCACGCCCGCGGTGACGCTGATCGACCGCGAGCTGTTCCGCTTCGGCGAGATCTGGGCCGCGGCCGGGCATCCCAATGGCGTGTTCAAGCTGAGTCCGTCGCAACTCGAGTCGCTCACCGGCGCGCCGGTGGCCGACGTGGTGCAGGCATGACGCCGGTGAATTCAACCGTGCCCTCGCCGTGCATCAGCGTGTGCAGGATGGATGTTGGCAGCGGCTGGTGCGAAGGCTGCCTGCGCACGCTCGACGAGATCGCCGTCTGGTCGGTGCTGGAAGACCACGAGAAGCGCGCCGTGTGGAAGCAACTGCCGCAGCGGCGCGAGGCGCTCGCGGCCATCAAGGGCACGACGACGTGAAGTCGCTGCAGTTCTGGTTCGATCCGATCTCGCCCTACGCTTACCTCGGATTCGAGCGGCTGCCGCAGGCGCTCGAAGGCCTGTCGTACAGCGTCGACTACCGCCCCATCCTGTTCGCCGGCCTGCTCAAGGCATGGGGCCAGAAGGGCCCGGCCGAGATCGAACCGAAGCGGGCCTGGACCTTCCGCCAGATCGCCTGGCAAGCCCACCGGCTCGGCGTTCAGATCGACACGCCGGCGCAGCACCCGTTCAATCCGCTCGCGTTGCTGCGCCTGCTGCACGCCTGCGCGCCCGAGGGCGGCATGCCGAACCGCTGGCAGTGCGAACAGGTGTTTCATCATGTCTGGCATGGCGGGGCCGATGCCAACGATGCGCAGCGTCTGGCCGAACTGCGCGCGCGACTCGCGCCCGCGCGCGACCCGGACGGCGAGGCCGTCAAGCAGTCGGTGAAAGACAGCACCGCAGCGGCCCTCGCGCGCGGTATCTTCGGCGTGCCGACCATCGAGGTCGATGGCCGCCTGTTCTGGGGTCTCGATTCGCTCGAGATGCTCGCCGCCTACCTGCGCGGCGACCCGTGGTTCGACGGTCCCGACTGGGACGCCGCAGCCACGCCGCGGCCCGGCATCGCCCGCACCTGAGCTGACGGATATCAAGCGCGCCCCGCGCGCCGTCAGTTTCACTTCAGTTCCGCGTCAGCCCGTGTTGGCTATGCGTCAGAGCATGGTCAGTCCGATCGTGGACTATTCACGTCAGGCCTCGCTGAGGCTCATCTAACGAGAGGAGACACGCCATGGAAGACGATCTGGTCCGAAAGATCTCGACCCACCCCAAGTACCTGGAGCTGAAGGCCAAGCGCACCAGCTTCGGCTGGTGGCTCACGCTGGCGATGATGGTCGTGTACTACGGCTTCATCATGCTGGTGGCCTTCAACAAGCCCTTCCTGTCGCAGCGGCTGGGCGATGGCGTGATGACGATGGGCATTCCCATCGGCTTCGGCGTCATCGTCTTCACCGTCGTGATCACCGCGTTCTACGTGCTGCGCGCCAACAGCCAGTACGACGACCTGACCGACGCCGTGCGCAAGGGAGTGCTGAAATGAGCCGCTTCTCCAATACGACGCGCGTCGTGCTGACGCTGGCCGCGCTGCTCGGTGCGGCCGGTGCCGCGCTCGCTGCCGGCGCCGACCTCGGCCAGGCGCAGAAGCAGGCCACCAACTGGACGGCCATCGGCATGTTCGGCGTGTTCGTGATCTTCACGCTGTTCATCACCAAGTGGGCCGCGGCGCGCACCAAGAGCGCGGCCGACTTCTACACCGCCGGCGGCGGCATCACCGGCTTCCAGAATGGCCTGGCGATCGCCGGCGACTACATGTCGGCGGCCTCCTTCCTCGGTATCTCCGCCGCGGTGATGGCCTCCGGCTTCGACGGCCTGATCTACTCGATCGGCTTCCTGGTCGGCTGGCCGGTCATCACCTTCCTGATGGCCGAACGCCTGCGCAACCTCGGCAAGTTCACCTTCGCCGACGTGGCCGCCTTCCGCTTCGAGCAGAAGCCGGTGCGCATCTTCGCGGCCTCGGGCACGCTGGTCGTCGTGGCGTTCTACCTGATCGCGCAGATGGTCGGCGCGGGCCAGCTCATCAAGCTGCTGTTCGGCCTGGAGTACTGGATCGCCGTGGTCATCGTCGGCGGGCTGATGATGGTCTACGTGCTGTTCGGCGGCATGACGGCCACCACCTGGGTGCAGATCATCAAGGCCTGCCTGCTGCTCGGCGGTGCCACCTTCATGGCCTTCATGGTGATGTGGCAGTTCGGCTTCAGCCCCGAGGCGATGTTCGCCAAGGCGGTCGAGATCAAGGCCAACCTGGCGGTCAGCGCCGGCAAGACGCCGGAGGAAGCAGCCACGCTGGGTCAGTCGATCATGGGCCCGGGCAACTTCGTGAAGGACCCGATCTCGGCGATCAGCTTCGGCATGGCGCTGATGTTCGGCACCGCCGGCCTGCCGCACATCCTGATGCGCTTCTTCACCGTGCCTTCGGCCAAGGAAGCGCGCAAGAGCGTGATGTGGGCGACCGGCTGGATCGGCTACTTCTACCTGCTGACCTTCATCATCGGCTTCGGCGCGATCACTTTCGTGCTGACCAACCCGCAGTTCCTCGACGCCAAGGGTGGCCTGCTCGGCGGCGGCAACATGGCCGCCATCCACTTGGCCAACGCGGTGGGCGGCAACGTGTTCCTCGGCTTCATCTCGGCGGTGGCCTTCGCGACCATCCTCGCGGTGGTGGCGGGCCTGACGCTGTCGGGTGCCTCGGCGGTGTCGCACGACATCTACGCCACCGTGATCAAGCAGGGCAAGGCCGACAGCGCCTCGGAGCTGCGTGTCTCGAAGATGACCACCATCGCGCTGGGCATCGTTGCCGTCGTGCTGGGCATCGCGTTCGAGAAGCAGAACATCGCCTTCATGGTGTCGCTGGCCTTCGCGATAGCGGCCTCGGCCAACTTCCCGGTGCTCTTCATGAGCGTGCTGTGGAAGGACTGCACCACCAAGGGCGCGGTGATCGGCGGCTTCCTCGGGCTGATCTCGTCGGTGGTGCTGACGGTGGTCTCGCCGTCGGTGTGGGAAGCCACGCTGGGCAACCCCAAGGGTTCGGCCCTGTTCCCCTACACCTCGCCGGCGCTGTTCTCGATGACCATCGGCTTCGTCGGCATCTGGCTGTTCTCGATCCTCGACCGCGGCGCGCGCGCCAAGGAAGACCGCGCGGGGTTCCTGGCCCAGCAGGTGCGTTCGGAGACGGGCATCGGCGCGGCGGGAGCCTCCGGCCACTGATGGCTCGTCGCTAGACGAATCTCAAGCCACCGGACGGGACTGCGGGCACACTGCCTGCGGTCCCGTTCTCACATTCGACGCTCGCATGCCGGAAAGCCGCGGTCCTGAATCGCAACGCGAGATGCTCTCGCTCGTCACCGCGAAGGTGCGTGATGCCTACGTGCGCAAGCCCTTCTACGTCGACGGCACGCTCGACCTGGTGTCGGTGTGCCGGCTGCTGTCGCAGCAAGCTCTGACCGTCGCACTCGTGAAGGACGGCGAGCGCCTGGGCATCTTCACCACCACCGACCTGCGCGACGCGCTGCTGCGCGACACGCCGCCGGCGGCGCTGGCCGTGCGCGAGGTGGCACGTTTCGGCCTGATCGAGATCGACGCCGACGCCGAGCTGTTCGAGGCGCTGTGGATGATGGTGCGCCACCGCGTGCACCGCCTGCTGGTGCGCGACGGCGATCAGGTGCTGGGCGTGCTCGGCCAGCTCGACCTGGTCAGCTTCGTCGCCAACCACTCGCACATCGTCGCGGTGCAGATCGACGAGGCGGCATCGATCGATGACCTGAAGGCGGCGGCGCAACGCATCGACGCGATGGTCGAGCTGCTGCACGATGGCGGCATCAAGATCGAACGCATCGCGCGGCTGGTCGGCGAGATGAATCACCGCCTCTTCGCGCGGCTGTGGAGCCTGCTCGCGCCGGCTGAGCTGGTGGCCCACAGCTGCCTGCTGGTGATGGGCAGTGAAGGCCGCGGTGAGCAGATCCTCAAGACCGACCAGGACAACGCGCTGCTGCTGCGCGACGGCTTTGAGTTCGCCGGACTGGCCGAGGTCGCGGCGCGCTTCAACGCTGCGCTCGCCGAATTCGGCTACCCGCCGTGCCCGGGGAACATCATGCTGACCAACCCGCTGTGGCGCTGCGGCGAGTCGGCCTTCCGCGACACGCTGCGCGAGTGGGTGTACGGCAGCGGCAGCGACGGCCCGATGCAGCTGGCGATCTTCTTCGACGCGGCGGCGGTGGCCGGCGATGCCACGCTGCTCGATGGCATGCGCGCCCACCTCGACCGCATCCTCGCTGGCGGCGATACCTTCCTCGCCCGCTTTGCCGCCGCCGCCGACCAGTTCGACGAGCCGCAGAGCTGGTGGCAGCGCCTGACCGCGCGCAGCGACGAGCAGCCGCTGGACCTGAAGAAGCTCGGCACCTTTCCGATCGTGCATGGTGTGCGCGCGCTCAGCCTGGCGCATGGCGTGCGCGAGAGCGGCACGGCCGACCGGCTGCGCGTGCTGATGGCCAGCGGCGTGGTCGATGCTGAACTCGGCCGCGACCTGCTCGAGGCGCTGCATTACCTGATGGGCCTGAAGCTGCGCCACCAGCTGCGCCAGCGCGAACGCGGCGAGGCGCCCGGCAACCTGGTGCGGCCGTCGGACCTGAGCACGATGGACCGCGACCAGCTGAAGGACGCGCTGGCCATCAACAAGCGCTTCCGCACGCTGCTGCGCCATCGTTTCCGGCTCGACGCCTTGTGATGCAGGAGGAGCGATGACCGAACGTTTGCGCAACCAACGGCTCCTCGCACTCTTCGCCGCCGGCTGGGCGCTGCTGAACTTCCCGTTGCTCACGCTGTGGGACCGGCCGATCACTGTGGCCGGCATCCCGCTGCTGCCGCTGGCGCTGTTCGGCGGCTGGGCGCTGCTGATCGCCGTAGCGGCCTGGGTGGCCGAGGCGCCGGAGGACGACGGCTGATGTCCACGGCGCTGGTCCTCGCCGCTTCGTTCGCCTACCTGCTGCTGCTCTTCGCCGTGGCGCACTGGGCCGACCGGCGTGCGCGCGAGGGCCGCTCGGTGATCGCCAACGCCTGGATCTACACGCTGTCGATGGGCGTGTACTGCACCGCCTGGACCTACTTCGGCAGCATCGGCCGCGCGGCCAGCTCGGGCCTGTGGTTCCTGCCGATCTACCTCGGGCCGACGCTGGCGCTGCTGCTCGCCGGCGCGGTGCTGCGCAAGATGATCCGCATCGCGCGGACCTACCGCATCACCTCGATCGCCGACTTCATCGCCAGCCGCTACGGCAAGAGCCGCGCCCTGGCCGCGCTGGTGACGCTGATCGCGCTGGTCGGCATCCTGCCCTACGTCGCATTGCAGCTCAAGGCCATCGCCAGCAGCCTGGCCGTGTTGACCGGGAGCAGCGGCCACGCCAGCGCCTGGTGGCAGGACAGCACGCTGTACATCGCGCTGGTGCTGGCCGGCTTCACCGTGGCCTTCGGCACGCGCCACCTCGACACCAGCGAGCGCCACGAGGGCATGGTGGCAGCGATCGCGCTCGAGTCGGTGGTCAAGCTGCTCGCCTTCCTGGCCATTGGCGCCTATGTCTGCTGGGGCCTGTTCGACGGGCCGGCAGACATCTTCGCGCGTGCGCAGGCGCAGCCTGCACTGGCCTCGCTCGCCGGCCTCGGCGGCGAAACGACCTTCGCCGGTGGCCAATGGGCCGCGCTGACGTTGCTGGCGATGCTCTCGGTGTTGTTCCTGCCGCGCCAGTTCCAGGTCATGGTGGTGGAGAACGTCGACGAGCGCCACGTCGAGCGCGCCACCTGGGCCTTCCCGGCCTATCTGCTGCTGATCAACCTGTTCGTGCTGCCGATCGCCCTCGGCGGCCTGCTCTACTTCGGCCCGGGCCAGGCCGACCCCGAGACCTTCGTGCTCTCGCTGCCGCTGGCCAGCGGCGCGCCGGCGCTGGCGCTGATCGCTTTCGTCGGCGGCCTGTCGGCGGCCACCGGCATGGTGATCGTGGAAGCCATCGCGGTGTCCACCATGGTCAGCAACGACCTGGTGATGCCGCTGCTGCTGCGCCTTCGCCACCGTGCGGCGAGCGACCTGAGTGCCGTACCGCTGCTGGTGCGGCGCATCGTCATCGTCGTGCTGCTGCTGCTCGGTTACCTCTACTTCCGCATTGCCGGCGAGGCCTATGCGCTGGTCAGCATCGGCCTGATCAGCTTCGCTGCCGTGGCGCAGTTCGCGCCGGCGCTGCTCGGCGGCATGTACTGGAAGGGGGGCACGCGCGCGGGGGCGCTGGCCGGCCTGTCCGCCGGCTTCTTGCTGTGGACCTGGACGCTGCTGCTGCCCTCGATCGCCAAGTCGGGCTGGCTGGACCGGGGCTTCCTCGCCGAGGGGCCGTTCGGCGTCGCCTTGCTCAAACCGGAGCAGTTGCTCGGGCTCACCGGGCTGGACAGCCTCACCCACGCGCTGCTGTGGAGCCTGCTGGCCAACCTCGGTGCCTACATCGCGGTGTCGCTTGCGCGCGCGCCGTCGCCGCGAGAGGCGACGCAAGCGCTGCTCTTCGTCGACGTGTTCCAGCGCGCCAGCACGGCACCACTGTTCTGGCGCGGCCGCGCACGGCTGGCCGAGCTGCAGCAACTGGCCACCCGCTTCCTCGGTGCCGAGCCGTCTGCGAAGCTGTTCGCCGACTACGCCAAGCGCAGCGGCGCGGCCGAGGTCGAACGCATCGTGCCGGACGCCGCCTTGGTGCAGCACGTCGAGACGCAGCTCGCCGGCGCGATCGGCAGCGCCTCGGCGCGCGCGGTGATGGCCTCGGTCGTCGAGGAGGAGCCGCTGGCCGTGGAAGACATCCTGCGCATGCTCGACGAAGCCTCGCAGGTGCGTGCGCTGAACCGCCAACTCGAGAGCCTCGACCGCCTGAAGGACGACTTCATGTCCTCGGTCACGCACGAGCTGCGCACGCCGCTGACCTCGATCCGCGCCTTCGCCGAGTTGATGCGCGACGACCCGCAGATGGAGGCCGAGCAGCGCCAGCAGTTCCTCGGCCTGGTGGTGGCCGAGGCCGAGCGCCTGAGCCGCCTGGTCAACCAGGTGCTGGACATGGCGAAGATCGAGTCCGGCCACGCGCAGTGGCAGCACGAGGCGATCGACCTGCGCGAGCTGATCGCGCACGCGGTGCAGACCACCGGCGAGGCCTTCCGCGAGCGTGGCGGCACGGTGACGGTGCTGCAGCCCGACCAGTTGCCGGTGCTGCACGCCGACCGCGACCGCCTGCTGCAGGTGCTGATCAACCTGCTGTCCAACGCCGCGAAGTTCGTGCCGCCCGGCTCAGGCCGAGTGACCGTCACGCTGAGCAGCGATGCGCAGGCCGCGCGCATCGAGGTGCAGGACAACGGCCCCGGCATTGCGCCGGAACAGCAGCAACTGGTGTTCGAGAAGTTCCGCCAGGGCGGCGATGCGGCGAACCGGCCGCAGGGCACCGGCCTCGGCCTGCCGATCAGCCGCCAGATCGTCGAACATTTCGGCGGGCGCATGTGGCTGCGCTCGGTGCCGGGGCAGGGCGCCTGCTTCGGCGTCGAGCTGCCGTGGCGCCAATCACAAGAAGAGGAGACAAACCGATGAGCAAGAAGGTGCTGATTGCCGATGACGAGGCGAACATCGTCATCTCGCTGGAGTTCCTGATGAAGCGCGAGGGCCATGCGGTGAGCATCGCGCGTGATGGCCCGGCGGCCCTGGCCGCGATCCGCGGCACGAAGCCCGACCTCGTGCTGCTCGACGTGATGATGCCGGGGCTGAGCGGCTTCGAGGTTTGCCAGGCGGTGCGCGCCGACGAGTCGCTGGCCGGCGTGAAGATCCTGATGCTCAGTGCCAAGGGCCGCGACACCGACATCGCCAAGGGCCAGGCGATGGGTGCCGACGCCTACATGACCAAGCCGTTCTCGACCAAGGAACTGGCCGCGAAGGTGCGCGAGATGCTCGGATCATGAAGCTGGACAAGCGCGAAGCGTTCGCTGCGCTGCTGCCCGGCGCCGTGCTGGCGCTGTGGGCGCTCGGCGGCGGGTTGCTCTTCGCGGCCACGCTCGAGCCCGCCGAGCGGACCGCGCTCGGCGACTTGCTCGAGCCGCGCGCGGCGCTGCTGCTGCTCGGCTGGCTGCTGCTGTCCGGGGCGCTGGGCTGGCTGTCGCGCGAGGTCTACCTGCGCTGGGTCGCCGCAGCGGCGCGGCTGGCGGAAGAGGCGCGCGTGCTGCTCGCCGCCGACGTGCAGCGCGAGATCGAACCCGCGGGCAGCGACGAGACGCGCGCGCTGGCCGAGGTGATCAATGCGCTCGCCCGCCAGCGCGGCGATCTGCGCGCCGACATCGCCGCGCAGGTGCGCGAGGCCAGCCGCAGCGTCGAACAGGAACGCAACCGCCTGGCCGCGCTGATGGCCGAGCTGACGCAGAGCGTGGTGGTGTGCAACCTCGACGGCCGCATCCTGCTCTACAACAGCCGCGCGCGAACGCAGTTCCGCGCGCTGTCCAGCGCGCCGACGGTCGGCGGCGGCGCCGAGCTGCTCGGCCTGGGCCGCTCGATCTATGCGGTGTTCGATCGCGCGCTGATCGCCCATGCGCTGGAGAGCGTGCAGCAGCGCCTGCAGCGCGGCGCGGCACACCCGTCGGCGCAGTTCGTCACCGGCACGCGCGCCGGGCAGTTGCTGCGCGTCCAGATGGCCCCCGTGCGCGAGATCGATGCGGCACCCGGCGAGGTGTCGCTCAACGGCTTCGTGCTGATGCTGGAGAACATCACCCGCGACTTCGCCGACGAGTCCGGGCGCGACACGCTGCTGCACGGCCTGACCGAGGGCAGCCGCGCCTCGCTGGGCAACCTGCAGGCCGCGGTGGAGCTGCTCGACGACGAGGACGTCGACGCGGCCACGCGCGAACGCTTTCACGGCGTCATCCGCGACGAGGTGGGTGCGATGAGTCAGCGCATCCAGCAGCTCGCCAGCCACACCGCGCAGACCATGAAGACACGCTGGCCGCTGGAGGACATGCTCGGCGCCGACCTGGTGGCCGCGGCCGCGCGGCGCATCGAGGCGCAATGCGGCTGCCGCGTCGCGACCAACGAGGTCGACGCCGCGCTGTGGCTCAAGGTCGACAGCTTCTCGCTGCTGCAGGCGCTGGTCTACCTGGCTGGCCGGCTGGTCGACGAGTACCAGATCCGCATGGTGCAGCTGCGCCTGGCCGAAGCCTCGGGCCGTGCGCGGCTCGACCTGGCCTGGATCGGCCAGGCGATGAGCACCGAGACTGTGATGGGATGGGAGACCGATGCGATGCGCATCGGCACCGAGAGCCTGGCGCTGACGGTGCGCGACGTGATCGAACGCCACGACGGCGCGTTCTGGTTCGAGCGCGAGCGGGTGCGCCACGAGTCCTTCTTCCGCCTGCTGCTGCCGCTGGCCGCGGGCGGCGAGCAGCTCGCCGCGGCGCAGATCGTCAAGACGGAGAGCCGCCCCGAGGTGTACGACTTCGACCTGTTCCGCGCCAGCGAGCAATCGCGCGAGCTGGCCGACCGCAGCCTGGCCGAGCTGGCCTACACCGTGTTCGACACCGAGACCACCGGCCTGAACCCCGGCGAGGGCGACGAGATCCTCCAGATCGGCGCGGCGCGCATCGTCGCCGGCAAGCTGCGCCGCGAGGATGTGTTCGAGCAGCTGATCGACCCGCGGCGCGACATTCCCGAGGCCTCGATCCCGATCCACGGCATCACGCCGGACATGGTCGCCGGCGCGCCGACGATCGCCGAGGTGCTGCCGGCCTTTCACGCCTTCGCGCAGGACACCGTGCTGGTGGCGCACAACGCCGCCTTCGACATGCGCTTCCTCGAGCTGAAGCAGGCGGCCACTGGCGTGGTGTTCGACCAGCCGGTGCTCGACACGCTGCTGCTCTCGGCGGTGGTGCACCCGCAGCAGGAGTCGCACCGGCTCGAGGCGATCGCCGAGCGACTCGGCGTCAACGTGCTCGGCCGCCACACCGCCGTGGGCGATGCGATGGTCACCGCGGAGATATTCCTCAAGCTGGTGCCGCTGCTGGCCGAGCGCGGCATCCACACGCTGGCCCAAGCGCGCGAGGCAGCGCAGCAGACCTACTACGCACGCGTGCGCTACTGATTCGACTTTGCGTTCAATCGGCGAGATCGACCGTCGTTTCGCGGCCCTGAGCTGAAGTCTGTGTGTGTCTGCTTTCGTGCCTTCTATGAGCGTCGCGGCAGGCGCTGCCCGCTGGTGGCTCATTCGGCGGCGGTCGGCCTTGCAGGCCGACTCCACTGCGATGCTCGCGCCGGGGTCGTGCCGCAGAACTCACTTCGCGACCTGCGGTCGCTGCGTTCGGACAACCGCGGCAAGTCAGATCACGAAGCGCGCTGGCGCGCCGACCCCGGCGCTGCGCTTCTCGTCGCCGCCCAAATCGCCCCCAGCGGGCAGCGCCTGCCGCGAAGTCCAC
>NZ_CALRZC010000139.1:0-22134 GCF_943372545.1 Variovorax sp. YR752
CGCCGCAGGAACTACTGAAAAAGAACTCAGCGCGCAGTACGCCCACGCAGCAGCAAGGTGAGGAGCAACAGCGCCAGCACCGTGAACGCAATGAACGACCAGTTCGCCAGCGTCAAGCCGAACAGCGACCAGTCGATCTTGGAACAGTCGCCGCCGCCGCGGAAGATCATGGGCAGCGCGCGCTTGAGCGGGAAGGTCTCGATCATTCCGTACAGGTCACGCCCGCACGAAACGACTTCGGGCGGATACCACTGCAGCCAGCTCTGCTGCGCCGCCGTGTAGGCACCGCCCACCGCCGCCGCCAGTGCCAGCACCCCGCCCGTCACCTGCAGGCCGCGGCTGTTGAACAGCGCCGCCAGGCCGGTGAAGAGCGCCACCAGCATCAGCGCATAGCGCTGCACGATGCACATGGGACAGGGTTCGAGTCCGACCACATGTTGCAGATACAGCCCGAAGGCCAGCATCAGGACACAGGCCAGGCAGATCAGCCCGAGCGCGCGGCGCGGCGCGCCGAAGTACCAATGGATCAAGGAGATACCCAATCTTCTTCTACGAACACCCTGGCCTTGCGGGGGTTGGCGACAACGGTGTCGCCTTCCTTCAAGCCCAGGTCGCGGAACTGTTGCGCAGGGAGTTGCGCTTCGATGATGGTTCCGGAGCCCGGATTATCTGGATTCGTTTCGGTGGGCTCAAGTTCCAGCCGCGCGATCGGTCCGACCACAATCGCACGCGACAGCGTGGCGACGATGCCGGTGGCGCCCGCCACATAGCGGGTCACGTCCAGGTCGTGCGGGCGCACGTAGGCCAGTGCCTTCGCGTCGCGCGCGGTGCTGTGCTCGGGCGAGTCGATGCGCATGCCGTCAAGTTGCACGGCGCCGTTGTCGGCCCGGCCGTGGAACAGGTTCACGTCGCCCAGGAAACCGTAGACGAACGGGCTCGCGGGCTTGTCCCACACGTCCTGCGGCGAGCCGACCTGCTCGATGCGGCCCTTGTTGATGACCACCACGCGGTCGGCCACTTCGAGCGCTTCTTCCTGGTCGTGCGTGACGAAGATCGAGGTGACGTGCAGTTCGTCGTGCAGCCGGCGCAGCCAGCGACGCAGTTCCTTGCGCACCTTGGCATCGAGCGCGCCGAAGGGTTCGTCGAGCAGCAGCACCTTGGGCTCCACCGCCAGCGCGCGGGCCAGCGCGATGCGCTGGCGCTGGCCGCCGGACAGCTGCGACGGGTAGCGGTCGGCCAGCCAGTCGAGCTGCACCAGCTTGAGCAGGTCGGTCACCTTCTGCTTGATCTGCGCGTCGCTCGGGCGCTCCTTGCGCGGTTTCACGCGCAGGCCGAAGGCCACGTTCTCGAACACGGTCATGTGGCGGAACAGCGCGTAGTGCTGGAACACGAAGCCGACCTGGCGTTCGCGCACGTGCACGTCGGTCGTGTCTTCGCCCGAGAAATGGATGCTGCCCGTGTCGGCCGTTTCCAGGCCCGCGATGATGCGCAGCAGCGTGGTCTTGCCGCAGCCCGAAGGGCCGAGCAGCGCGACCAGTTCACCCGACTCGACGTCGAGGTTCACGTTGTTCAGCGCCCGGAAGTCGCCGAACTGCTTGCTGATGTTGCGGATTTCGATGCTCATGGTCTTGTTCTCTCGTCTTCTCAGGCCGCCGAAGGCTCGGGGGGACGCTCGGGCGGCAGCTCGGCGATGGCTTTCATTTCGCGCTCATGGCGCCACTCGATGACCGACTTGATCACCAGGGTGACCAGCGCCAGGATCGCCAGCAGCGAGGCCACGGCAAAGGCGGCCACCGACTGGTATTCGTTGTAGAGCA
Organism: Variovorax sp. YR752; assembly: GCF_943372545.1. Taxonomy (NCBI): domain Bacteria; kingdom Pseudomonadati; phylum Pseudomonadota; class Betaproteobacteria; order Burkholderiales; family Comamonadaceae; genus Variovorax; species Variovorax sp. YR752. The sequence goes on from NZ_CALRZC010000139.1 coordinate 1,818, forward strand.
CCTCGACGTGCAGCGGCATCGTGTTGGTCTGGCCGCGGATGTGGCCCGACACCACCGACACCGCGCCGAACTCGCCCATGGCGCGTGCATTGCACAGAATCACGCCGTACAGCAGGCCCCACTTGATGTTGGGCAAGGTCACGCGCCAGAAGGTCTGCCAGCCGGTCGCGCCGAGCACGATGGCGGCCTGCTCTTCGTCGGTGCCCTGCGCCTGCATCAGCGGAATGAGTTCGCGCGCAATGAAGGGAAAGGTCACGAACACGGTGGCCAGCACGATGCCGGGCACGGCAAAAATGATCTTGATGTCGTGCTCCGCGAGCCACGGGCCGAACCAGCCCTGCGCGCCGAACACCAGCACGTAGATCAGGCCCGCCACCACCGGCGACACCGCGAACGGCAGGTCGATCAGCGTGGTCAGAAAGGCCTTGCCACGGAACTCGAACTTGGCGATGGCCCAGGCCGCGGCCACGCCGAACACGAGGTTCATCGGCACCGCAATGGCGGCGGTGATGAGCGTGAGGCGGATGGCGCTCCACGCATCGGGTTCCTTCAGCGCCTCGAGGTAGGCGCCGAGGCCCTTGCGCAGCGCCTCGACCGCCACGGCCGCCAGCGGCAGCACGAGGAACAGGAACATGAACACGAGGGCGATGCCGATCAGCGTCCAGCGGACCCAGGCCGACTCGGTGGTGCCGGCTTGCGCGCGGCGGATGATTTTGGAAGGTGCGCTCATGTCATGCCCCCGCGCGCTTGCGCTGCCAGGCTTGCAGGCCGTTGATGATCAGCAGCAGGATGAACGACAGCACCAGCATCACCAGCGCGACCGCGGTGGCGCCCGTGTAGTCGTACTGCTCCAGCTTGCCGATGATGATGAGCGGCGTGATCTCGGAAATCATCGGCATGTTGCCGGCGATGAAGATCACCGAGCCGTACTCGCCGATGGCACGTGCGAAGGCCATGGCAAAGCCTGTGAGCAATGCCGGCGCAATCGCCGGGAAGATCACCCGGGTGAAGGTCTGCAGGCGCGTGGCACCCAGCGAGGTCGCGGCTTCTTCGAGCTCTTTCTCGGTGTCTTCGAGCACCGGCTGCACCGTGCGCACCACGAACGGCAGCCCGATGAAGATCAGCGCAATCACGATGCCCGCCGGCGTGAACGCCAGCTTGATGCCGTACGGCTCGAGCAGCTGCCCGACCCAGCCGTTGCCCGCGAGCAGCGCCGTGAGCGAGATGCCGGCCACCGCCGTGGGCAGTGCGAACGGCAGGTCGACCAGCGCATCGACGATGCGCTTGCCCGGAAACTTGTAGCGCACCAGCACCCAGGCTACGAGCAGGCCGAACACCGCGTTCACCATGGCGGCGATCAGCGAGGCGCCGAAGGTCAGGCGGTACGAGGCCATCACGCGCGGCGAGGTCACCGACACCCAGAAGTGCTCCCAGGTCATCGTGAAGGTCTTGAAGACCAGCGCCGACAGCGGGATCAGCACGATCAGGCACAGATAGAAGACCGTGAAGCCGAGCGTGATGTGGAAACCGGGCAGCACGCGCTTGGCGCCCCCTGCCCGGTTGGCACGTGAAAAAGGCGCTCCCGCTGCCGGGAGCGCCGAAGAAGCAGCGCCGCTCATTTACTTCGCGCCAGGGGTGTACAGCTTGTCGAACTGACCGCCGTCGTTGAAGTGCACCTTCTGCGCTTCGCTCAGGCTGCCAAACAGTTCCTGCACCGTGAACAGCTGCAGCGGCTTGAAGGTCGAAGCGTACTTCTTGAGCACGGTCTGCGAACGCGGACGCAGCGCATGCTTGGCGGCGATTTCCTGCGCTTCTTCGGAGTACAGCCAGTCGAGGTAGGCCTTGGCAAGGTCGCCCGTGCCCTTCTTCTTGACGGTGCGCTCGACGATGGCCACCGGGTTCTCGGCCACGATGGAGATCGACGGGTACACCGAGTCGACCTTGCCGGTGCCGAATTCACGGTCGATCGAGACCACTTCGGATTCGAAGGTGATCAGCGCGTCGCCGATGTTGCGTTGCAGGAAGGCGGTGGTCGCGTCGCGGCCGCCGCGTGCCAGCACCGGCACGTTCTTGAACAGCTTGCCGACGAACTCGGCAGCCTGGGCGTCGGTGCCGCCCTTCTTCTTGATGTAGCCCCAGGCAGCCAGGTAGGCGTAGCGGCCGTTGCCGCCGGTCTTGGGGTTGACGATCACGACCTGCACGCCCGGCTTGATCAGGTCGTCCCAGTCCTTGATGCCCTTGGGGTTGCCGTTGCGCACCAGCAGCAGCATGGTCGAGGTGGTGGGCGATGCGTTCTCGGGGAACTTCTTGTTCCAGTCCTTGGCGACCACGCCGGTGCCGGCCAGGAAGTCGATGTCGGTCGAGGTGTTCATGGTGACCACATCGGCGTCGAGGCCGTCGGCCACGGCGCGCGCCTGGGCGCTGGAGCCGCCATGCGACTGGTCGATCTTGACGTCCTTGCCCGTCGTCTTCTTGTAGTTCGCCACGAAGGCCGCGTTGTAGTCCTTGTAGAACTCGCGCGCCACGTCGTACGAGGCGTTCAGCAGGCCCGTGCCTTGGGCAAAGGCAGTGTTGCCGGCGAGTGCGGAGGACGCCAGCGCGAGCACGGCGACGAGGGTCTTGATTCTGGAAGTCATGTGGTTGCCAGGTTGTCTGAAAATTCACGACCGGCCGACCAGGCGGCGGGTTCGTCGGTCAACGATTGCAGCAGGGCCAGGCCGAGCGGCCAGTCTCCGTGCCCCGAATCGATGTTGATGTGCCCCGCATTCTGCATGCGCACGAACTCGCTGCCCCAGGCGCGCGAGTAGGCGCCGGCCAGGCGAATGGGGCAATAAGGATCGTTGCTGCTCGCCACCACGATGCTGCGGTACGGCAGCGCCGCATACGGCACGGGCGCGAAGTCGGACAGCACCGCGCGGCGCTCCGGGTCGGCCGGCGCCACCAGCAGCGCACCCTGGATGCGGGCGGCAGCCTCGGGCGGCAGGTGCGCCGTGGCGATGCAGCCCAGGCTGTGCGCCGCGATGACCACGGGGCCTTCGCTTTCGAGCACGAGCTTGGCCAGCGCGGGCACCCAGGCGTCGCGCTTGGGCGAGGCCCAGTCGTCCTGCACCACCCGCGCCGCGCCCGGAATGCGCTCTTCCCACAGGCTCTGCCAATGGCCGGGCCCGGAGTCGCGCCAGCCGGGCACGATAACCACGCGTGTCTGCATGTGCGGGTGCCGCCTGTGCTTCTTACTTGTTGGGCTGCGGCGTGATCCGCAGGTAAGGCTTGACGGCCTTGAAGCCCTTGGGGAAGCGCTCGGCCAGCTCGGCCGGGTCCTGAATGCTCGGCACGATGACGACGTCGTCGCCGTCTTTCCAGTTCACGGGCGTGGCGACCTTGTGGCTGTCGGTGAGCTGCAGCGAGTCGATCACGCGCAGGATCTCGTCAAAGTTGCGGCCGGTCGATGCCGGGTAGGTGATGGTGGTGCGGATCACCTTCTTCGGATCGATGATGAACACGCTGCGAACGGTGGCCGTGGCTGACGCGTTCGGGTGGATCAGGTCGTACAGGTCGGCCACCTTGCGGTCGGCGTCCGCAATGATCGGGAAGTTGACGGTGGTGTTCTGCGTCTCGTTGATGTCCGAGATCCACTCCTTGTGCTTGGTGGCCGGGTCGACGCTCAGCGCGATGGGCTTCACGCCGCGCTTGGCGAACTCGCCCGACAGCGCCGCCGTCTTGCCGAGTTCGGTGGTGCACACGGGCGTGAAATCGGCCGGGTGCGAGAAGAACACGATCCACGAATCGCCGGCCCACTGGTAGAAGTCGATCGGGCCTGCGCTGGAGTCCTGGGTGAAATTGGGGGCGGTGTCGCCGAGTCGCAGGGTTGCCATGGTCGCTCCAAGAAGGGGGTGAAGCCCTGGATTGTGCGAACCGCTGCTTCAATGGCAAACGAATATCTGTTTGTTTGGATATGACGTTTTTCGCATATAGAACTTGCGAAGCCCTGGCGTGACGCTATCTTTTAGATAGCAATCTGGCCTTAGAACATCCGCATCTGCTCGCTTTGCAGGTGCTCGGACAGGAAATCGATCAACCGCCGCACCGCCGGCACCAACGCCCGCCGCGCCGGAAACACCATGTGCGCCACCACGGGCGACGGCCCCCAGCCGGGCAGCACCCGCACCAGCCGGCCCGCCTCGACGTCGGCGCTGCACATGTAGTCGGGCAGCAGCGTCGCGCCGACGCCGCCCAGCGCGCCGAACTGCAGCGTGGCGAGGTCGTCGGCCACGTAGCGCGGCGTGTGCACATGCAGGTGGCTGCGGCCCTCCGGGCCTTCGAGCCGCCATTCGGCGCGCCCTTCCCCGTTGACCGACATGGCCGCGGTCGGCAGCTTCGCGAGATCGGCGGGTGCCTCGATCGGCCCGTGTTCCGCCAGCAGCGCCGGGCTCGCGACCAGCACGCCGCGGCTGTGGCCGAAGGTCTTGGCCACGAGCACGGTGCTGTCCTCGATGGCCGGGCGCACGCGCAGCGCGATGTCGATGCCCTCCTCGATCAGGTCCACCGGCCGGTTGATGACCCGGATGTCGACGCGCACCGCCGGGTAGCGCGCCATGAACAGCGGAATCAGCTGCGCCAGCCCGCTGTGCGAGATGGTGACCGGGCAGGTCAGCCGGACCAGCCCGCTCGGCTCGGTCTGCACCTGCGCCACCGCCTCGGCCGCCGCCTGCGCTGCGTCGCGCATCGCCGAGGCATGGCGCAGATAGATCTCGCCGGCCGGCGTGAGCGACAGGCGCCGCGTGCTGCGCTGCATCAGCTGCACGCCCAGCCGCTCCTCGAGCTCGGCCACGCGGCGCGACAGGCGCGATTTGGGAATGCCCAGCGCCCGGCTGGCAGCGGCAAAGCCGCCCCGTTCGGCCACCTCGGCGAAGAAAACCATGTCGTTGAGGTCTTGCATCACCTCATTGTCCTGCAAACAGAACGATCTGATCAAATTTTGGCTACTTATCAATCACTCGCATCAAAAATAGAATTCTCCCAACGCCGGCCACTTCTCAGCGCCGACACCTTGCACAGAAAGTGATTGACTGACATGAAGCTGCTCCACATCGACTCCAGCATCCTGGCCGCCGGCTCCACCTCGCGCCAACTGACCGCCGAAACCGTCGCCGCCTGGCGCGCCGCCCACCCCAATACCCAGGTCGAATACCTCGACCTCGCCGTGGACGCGCCCTCGCACTTCAGCGCCGACGCCCTCGGCATCAAGACCGGCGTGCAGGCCCAGCCGACCGAAGCGCAGCTGCGCGAGAACGCCCTGTCGGAAAAGCTGGTGACCCAGTTCCTGGCCGCCGACGTCGTCGTGATCGGCGCCCCGCTGTACAACTTCACCATCCCGACCCAGCTCAAGGCCTGGATCGACCGCCTCGCGCAAGTCGGCCGCACCTTCAAGTACACCGACAAGGGCGCCGTGGGCCTGGCCGGTGGCAAGACCATCATCGTGGCGTCGAGCCGCGGCGGCATCTACTCGACCTCCGAAGGCGGTCAGGCCGCGGAACACCAGGAGAGCTACCTGAAGGTGATCTTCGGCTTCTTCGGCATCACCGACGTGCGCTTCGTGCGCGCCGAAGGCATCGCGATGGGTGACGCACCCAAGGCCGCGGCACTGACCGCCGCCCGCGCCGACATCCTCGTGGCCACGGCCGAAGCCGCGAACCAGAAGACCGTTGCGCAAGCCGCCTGAGTCTTCCGCCACCGGAACGAAAAAGCCGCCCCACGGGGCGGCTTTTTCATGGGCGCTTGCCTGCGTTCAGGCTGCAGCGTGGGCCTTGACCCAGGCCACGTACTTGTCCATCCAGCCTTGCAGGAATTTCTGCGTGCCTTCGTTGCCGATGTGGCCCTTGTCGTCGAACAGGCCTTCCTTGGCCTGCAGGAACACCTCGGGGCCGCCCATCGTGGGCGCGTCGAGGTAGGCCAGGATGTTGCGCAGGTGCTGCTGCGCCAGCGCGGTGCCGATGGCGCCCACCGAGATGCCGAGCACGCCGGTCGGCTTGCCGGCCCACACGCTCTGACCGTAGGGGCGCGAGGCGTGGTCGATGGCGTTCTTCAGCACGCCGGGAATCGAGCGGTTGTATTCGGGCGTGACGAACAGCACGCCCTGCGCGGCGGCAACTTCGCTCTTGAGGCGCTTCACCGGAGCCGCCTGGTTGCCGTCGTCGTCCTGGTTGTACAGCGGCAGATCGTCGATGCGCAGGGTCTCGAAGGTGAAGTCCGACGGCGCCAGGTGCGCCAGCGCCAGAGCGAGCTTGTGGTTGAACGAATCCTTGCGCAGGCTGCCGACGATGACGGCGATCCGGGTCTGTGCCATGGGTGGAACTCCTTGAAATGAGAAAGGCTGTCGGAATGACCGGGACGATTATGCGAAGCGCTCAAGACCTTTTCCAGAAAAGTTCATGACCACCGGCGCGCTCGCCTGCGCGCGGCGCACGACCCCGTGGGCCAGCCGGTCGAGCCCGGTGCACAGCAGCCAGTAGATCGCGCCCACGAGCATGAAGATCTCCGCCGGATAGACCATGGTGCGCGCATTCACCTGCGAGGCCACGAACGACAGCTCGCCCACGCCCACCACGTACGCCAGCGAGCTGTCCTTCACGAGCGTGACCCACTGGTTGATGAACGACGGCAGCATCATCCGCAGCGCCTGCGGCAGCACGACGTGGCGCAGCGTGCCCCAGCGCGTGAGCCCGAGCGACAGCCCTGCTGCCCACTGCCCCGCACCGATGCCGCGGATGCCCGCGTGCACCGCATGCGCCAGGTAGGCGCCGCCCACCAGCGACAGGGCACACATCACCGACAGCACGCCCGGCACGCTCACGCCCAGCGCGAACGGCAGCAGGAAGTAGGTCCAGAAGATCAGCATCAGCACCGGGATCGCACGCAGGAAGGCCAGCCCCAGCGTCAGCGCCCGCTTCAGCCAACCCCGCGCCATAGCCAGCCCGATGCCCCACGCCAACCCGAGCACCGCCGAGGCGATGCCCGAGCCGGAGCTCAGCAGCACCGTGAGCGCCGCGCCGCCCAGCTCGCCTTGCGGAAAGGCGCCCCACAGCAGGTACGGCAGGCTGTCCCACAGCGTGTGCAGCGCATCGGTCATGCGGCAGCCCTCCCTGGCACCTGCGATTGCCGGCGCGCAGCCCACGCAGCCAGCAGCTCGATCACGCCGATGGTCACGATGTAGAGCAGCGTCGCCACGCCGAAGGCCTGGAAGGTCTTGAAGGTTTCCGCCTCGACCTGGCGCGAGGCGTACGACAGCTCGACCAGCCCCACGGCCATCGCGAGCGAGGTGTTCTTGACGATGTTCATGTACTGCCCCAGCAGCGGCGGCAACGCGATGCGCAGCGCCTGCGGCAGCACCACCTGCGCCAGCACCTGCGCGCGCGTGAAGCCCAGCGCCTGCGCCGCCAGCGTCTGCCCCACGGGCACGCCGCGGATGCCCGAGCGGATGTCCTCACCCACATAGGCCGCCGCATACAGCGTGAGCCCGAACAGCGCCGACAGGAGTTCGAAGGAAATGAAGCGCCCCGCCAGCAGCCCTTCGCGCAGTGCCTCGGGCAGCACGCTGGGCGCGCCGAAGTACCAGAAGAAGAGCTGCACCAGCAGCGGCGTGTTGCGAAACAGCGAGACGTACGCGCCGCTCGCGCGCAGCCACGCCGGCCGGCTCGACGAGCGCCCCGCTGCCACGGCAATGCCCAGCAGCGTCGCGCCCGCCGCCACCAGCAGCGAGGCCCCCACGGTCACGAGCCAGCCGTCGAACAGCCAGCCGAGGTAACGGGGCGCGAGCAGGTGCTCGCGCAGGAAATCGGTCAAGGCCGCATCGGTCCGGTGATCGATCCTGCCGGTCAGTTGGCAGCCACGCGCTGGTCGCCGATCTTCAGCAGGCGTGGCAGCGGCGCCTTGCTGCTGGGGCCGAACCAGGTGTCGTAGATCGCCACGACGCGCCCGTTCTTCTCGCTGTCGACCAGCCAGGCGTTGAGCGTTTCGAGCAGGCGCGTCTCGCCCTTGGCCACGGCCGCGCCGAGGTATTCCTTCGACACCGTGATCGCCGGAATTTCGTACTTCTCCTTGTCGGGAATCGCGTTCCACTGCGCCGTGAGCTTCACGCCGTCGTTGGTGATGGCCTGCACGTTGCCGTTGCGCAGCGCGGCCAGTGCAAACGGCGAATCGTCGTAGAGCACGACCTTCGCGTCGGGGTAGTTCTTGCGCAGGTTCGATTCCATCGTCGTGCCCTTCTCGGTGCCGATGCGGATGTCCTTGATCTGCGCGGCTTCCTTCAGCACGCCCTTCTTCGCCAAGAACTGCTGGCCGACCAGGAAGTACGGCGTGGTGAAGTCGACGGCCTTGGCGCGCTCGTCGGTGATGGTGAAGCTGGCGAACACCACGTCCGCCTTGCCCGAGGTGAGCAGCGGAATGCGGTTGGCCGGGTTGGTTGGCACCAGCTCGATCTTCACGCCCAGGCTTTTTGCGAACTCGGTGGCCAGGTCGATGTCGTGGCCCACCTGCTTCTTGCTGGCCGGGTCGATGTAGCCGAAGGGCGGGTTGCCGTCGAACGCGGCGACGCGCAGCACGCCGGCCTTGCGGATGTCGTCGAGCTTGTCGGCCCAGGCGATGTTGCCCAGGGTGGTGAAGGCGCCAAGGGCCAGGGCCAGGCTGGTCACGGTGAAAGAGTGGGTGTTGCGGGTCATGCCTGCGCTTCGCTTGAAATGGAAAAAGAGAGCGCGACTCTAGGCAGCGCTACGCACGGCGCCAACGAAGCAATTTCCGCTTGCATATGCAGCGACGAGTTGCGCATGAACAAATGACAAAAGCTTCGTGGCGCGAGACAGCGTCGATCCCTAGAGTGGCCAGCCTCTGCCTTCCGACTGACTGCTTTTTTCTTCTCTGCCGCGCGACGCGGCTCTGCTCTTCTCATGCACTTCCCGACCTCTTCCTCGCCCGCCGTCTCCCGGCGCCTTCTGCTTCGCGCTGGCGTCGGCGCTGCGGCCGTGGCCGCCTCCGCCCCGCTGTTCGCCCAGACGCGCGCCCGCACCCTGCGCATCGGCTACCAGAAGTTCAACACGCTCAACATCCTCAAGGGCACGGGCCAGCTCGAGAAGGCGCTGGCACCGGCCGGCGTGAACGTCGAGTGGCGCGAGTTCCTCGGCGGCAGCCAGCTGTCGGAAGCGCTGGCGGCCGGCGCCATCGACTTCGGCCATGCCTCCGACGGCATCGGCGTGTTCCAGCAGGCCAGCGGCAAGGGCCTGGTCTACCTCGCGGCCGAAAGCCCCTACCCCGGCGGCGTCGGCTTCCTGGTGCCGCGCGACTCGCCGATCCGCAGCGTGCGCGACCTCAAGGGCAAGAAGGTTGTCACCGGTCGCGGCTACAACACGCAGTACGTGCTGATCCGCGCGCTCGAAGCGGCCGGCCTGCGCTATGAAGACATCGATCCGGTCTACATCGTCACGGCCTCCGACACCGTCGCCGCCTACCAGTCGGGCAGCGTCGCGGCCATCGGCCTGTGGGACCCGTTCCTGGCCGGCGCGCAGGTGGCGACCGAGTCGCGCCTGCTGTTCGACGGCACCGGCCTGAGCGGCAACCGCACCTACCACTTCGCGCAGCCCGGCTTCGCGCGCACCAACGCCGACACGCTGCGCACCGTGTTCGCTGAACTGCGCAAGGCCAACGACTGGGCACAGGCCCACCCCGGCGACGTGGTGGCCACGCTCGCGCCGCAGCTCAAGGTCGAGCCCAAGGTGCTGGCGCTGGCGACCGAACGGCGGCACTATGGCGTCGTGGCGCTCACGCCCGCCATCGCCCGCGAGCAGCAGGGCCTGGCCGACGTGTTCGCGCAGCTGAAGCTCATTCCCCAGCCCATCGCGGTGAAGGATGCTTTTCTCGACCTGAACCTTGTGTGACGACGACACCTCTCGCCCCGTGACCCGTTCCCTCTCTCATTACGACGCCATCGTCATCGGCCTGGGCGCCCTCGGCGCGGCCACCCTCTACCAGCTCTCGCAACGCGGCGCGCGCGTGCTCGGCATCGACCAGTTCGCGCCGCCGCACGACCGCGGCTCCTCGCACGGCGATTCGCGCATCACGCGGCTGGCCGTCGGCGAAGGCGACGAGTACGTGCCACTGGTGCACCGCTCGCACGCCATCTGGCGCGAGCTCGAGGCGCGCACCGACCGCACGCTGATGACCACCACCGGCGGCCTCGTCCTCGCGCCGCGCGACCGCGTGGCCGCGCACCACGGCAAGTCCGACTTCGTGCGCCGCACCATCGCCTGCGCCGAGCGCTTCGACATTTCGCACGAGGTGCTCGACGCGGCCGGCATTCGCGCGCGCTACCCGCAGTTCCACCTGCAGGGCGACGAGATCGGCTACCTCGAACGCGACGCCGGCTTCGTGCGGCCTGAAGACGCCATCGCCGCCCAGCTCGCCGTGGCCCGCGCCGACGGCGCACAGACCCGCACCGGCGAGCGCGTGCTGAGCGTCGAGCCCGTGGGCAACGGCGACACCGTGCGCGTGCGCACCGAAACCGCGAGCTTCACCGCCGACCAGGTGGTGGTTGCGGCCGGTGCGTGGCTGCCCGAGTTCCTCGGCCGGCAGGCACGCACCGACTGGCAGGCCGACTTCTCCGTGCACCGGCAGGTGATGCACTGGTTCGACACCGGCCCCGCCGCCGCGGCCGACTTCACGCCGGGGCGTTTTCCGATCTTCATCTGGATGTTCGGCGACGCGCAGGAAGACTACATGTACGGCTTTCCGGCCTCCGACGCATCGCAGCCCGCGCTGAAGGTCGCCACCGAGCAGTACGTCGACGCCACCACGCCCGACACCCTCGAGCGCGACGTGAGCGCCGACGAAACCGCCACCATGTACCGCGACCGCGTCGCCGGTCGCTTTCCGCAGATCAAAGGCCAGGCGCTCAAGGCCCGCGCCTGCATGTACACCGTCACGCCCGACCGCCGCTTCGTGATCGACGCACTCGACGGCCTGCCGAATGTGCTGATCGTCTCGGCCTGCTCCGGCCACGGCTTCAAGCACTCGGCGGGGCTGGGTGACGCCATCGCCGACCGTGTGCTGGGCCGCGAGAGCGCGCACGGCCTCGACCTGCGCGCCTTTGCCCGCGAACGGCTGGTGGCCTCGCAACACCCCTGAGGCGCCCGCGCGCGATCCGGGGCATCATCGCTTCCGATCTTCAGTTTCTTCGGAGGCAGCGCGCGATGCGATTCCTGATGGTGGGTGCCGGTGCACTCGGTGGTTACTTCGGCGGGCGCCTGCTCGCAGCGGGCCGCGATGTGACCTTTCTTCTGCGTCCCGGCCGCGCGGCCCAGCTGGCCACGACCGGCCTCGTCGTGCGCAGCCCCTGCGGCGACCTCGACCTGCCGACGCCCAAGCACGTGCTGGCCCAGCAGATCGATGGCCCCTACGACGTGGTCGTGGTCGGCTGCAAGGCCTACGACCTCGACGCGACCATGGACTCGTTCGCGCCCGCCGTCGGGCCCGACACCGTCATCCTTCCGCTGCTCAACGGCCTCGGCCACATCGACCGGCTGGTCGCGCGCTTCGGCGAGGCGCGCGTGCTCGGCGGCCTGTGCATGATCTCCGCCACGCTCGACGACGAAGGCCGCGTGCTGCACCTGAACGACATGCACAGCCTGAGCTACGGCGAGCGCGCCGGTGGCCGCTCGCCGCGCATCGACGCGATCGCGTCCCAGTTCGCCGGCGCGAACTTCGCCGCCACCGCGAGCGAAACCATCGCGCAGGACATGTGGGAGAAGTGGGTCTTCATTGCCTCGGCCGCGGGCCTCACGAGCCTGATGCATTCCTCCATCGGCGACATCGTGGCCGCAGGCGGCGAAGACGTGGCACTTGCGATCTTCGACGAGTGCTGCGCCATCGCCGCCCACAACGGCTTCGCCCCACGCCCCGGCGCCCTCACGCGCGGCCGCGCGGTGGTCACGACCGCCGGTTCGCCCATGACCGCCTCGATGTACAAGGACATGGCCCGCGGCGCACGCGTCGAGGCCGACCACATCCTGGGCGACCTGCTGGCCCGCGCACCGCGCAGCGCGTCGCCCACGCCATCGGTGCTGCGCACGGCGTACGTGCACCTCAAGGCCTACGAATTCCGGCGCGCCCGCGAGGCCGGTTGAACGACAGCCACGCCATGACCGACACGCTCGCCTTCCTCCACACAGCCGAGGTGCATGTGCAGACCTTCGGCGGCCTGGCCCGCGAGATCGCGCCCGAGTTGCGCGTGCAGCATCTGGTGATGGAAGAGCTGCTGGCCGACGCGCGCACGCTGGGCGTCGACCACGCCGGCCTGGTGACGCGCGTGCACGAGGCCATGCGCGACGCCGCCTCGGACGGCGCCTCTGTGGTCGTCTGCACCTGCTCGACCATCGGCGGCATTGCCGAGAAAACCGCGACCGGCGGCGCCTTTGCCGCCCTGCGCATCGACCGCGCCATGGCCGACCGCGCCGTGCGCAACGGCCCGCGCGTGCTGATCGTCGGCGCCGTCGAAAGCACCATCGACCCAACGTTGTCGCTCGTGCTTTCAGCGGCGCGGCAGGCCGGTGTCGGCATCCGCGCCAGCACGCTGCTGGTCGAAGACGCCTGGGTGCATTTCCAGTCGGGCGACACCGCGCGCTACGTGGCCACGCTGGCCGAATCGATCCGCGCCGCGGCCGATGGCACCGACGTGATCGTGCTGGCGCAGGCGTCGATGGCGCCGGTGACGGGGTTGCTGGCGGATTTGGGGGTCGATGTACTCAGCAGTCCGCAGTTGGGGGTGGCGCATGCGGTGGCGACACTGCGCGCTTCGAGCAAGGCCTGGGCATCCGGCAGTACCGGCATGTCGGGCTGGTAGCCCTGCAGCAGGAGCCCGCCCCTCGGGTCGCCTAATCCGACTTCTGGATCGTCTCCCCCTTCAACGCCCCCATGTCGCGGATGTTGAAGCGGTGCTGCTTCCACCCCGCCATGGTGCGGCGGAAGTTGGCCAGGGAAATGCCGTAGTACAGCACCTTGAACATGCGCAGCGCGCCCCACATCGGCGTGCCCTTGTAGATGTCGCCGGCCAGCAGCGACATCAGCGCTTCCTTCACCCGGAACGGGTTGCCGGGGTACATGAACATGTCGCGGATGGTCGGGTTGGTCACGCGGTAGATGAACCACGAGTACTCGCGCGGGCCCTTGCGCATCATGGCTTCGAAGCCTTCGCGCGCGCGGGCCAGCTCGGCCGGCTGGTCGAGCGCGGTGGCCACCAGTTCGGCGCCGTCGAAGGCGCTGTGCATCGCCAGGTACACGCCCGAAGAGAACATCGGGTCGATGAAGGTGAAGGCGTCGCCCAGCAGCAGATAGTTGTCGCCCGTGGCGTGCGTGCTCGAGTACGAGAAGTTGCCGGTGGCGTGCACCGCGTCGTCGACCAGCGTGGCGCCCTTCAGGCGGTCGGCCAGCACGGGGCACAGCGCGATGGTGTCGTAGAAGAAGTCCTTCAGCGGCTTGTCGCGCGTCTTCAGGTAGTAGGGCCAGCACACCGCGCCCACGCTGGTCGTGCCGTCGGCCAGCGGAATGAACCAGAACCAGCCGTGCGCGAACCAGCAGATGCTGATGTTGCCTTCCTTCTTGCCCTCGAGCCGCTCGGCGTTGGTGAAGTGGCCGAACAGCGCGGTGCTGTTGTGGGCGGGGTTCTTCTGCTTGCAACGGAATTTGTTGGCCAGCAACGTGTCGCGGCCCGTGGCGTCGATCACGAAGCGGGCACGCCAGCTGCGCTTGGCGCCGTCGTCCATCACGGCCTGCACGGTCGCGCCGTCGGCGTCGAAAGCCACGTCTCGCACCTTGCAGCCTTCGAAGGTCTGTGCGCCGCGCGTGGCGGCGTTGCGGAACAACAGCTCGTCGAGTTCGGAGCGGCGCACCTGCCAGGCAGAGTCGAGCGACTTGTCCCAGCCTTCGCCGAACTCCACGTAGCTGCGGTGCTCATGCTCGGGCGAGACGAACTCGATGCCGAACTTCGGCATGCCGATCTTCTCGACCTGGTCGCGCACGCCGAGCATGTCGAACAGCTCGACGTTCGCGGGCAAGAGCGATTCGCCGATGTGAAAACGCGGGTGGTGCTCTTTCTCGACCAGCACCACCTGACGGCCCTGCTGCGCCAGCAGCGCCGCGACGGTCGAGCCGGCGGGGCCGCCGCCGATCACGAACACGTCGCAAGACTCATTGACAGAGGGAGCGTCGGAAGAAGAAACCTGAGGCTGGGACATGCAAGGACAAGCAGCGTGATGGACAGCGACAGAGCATAGCGCGCCCGCATCGCACGACGCAAAACGGGCTGGCGGCACGGGCCGGGAGGCGGCACACTGGCGGCCTTTTCTGCCCTCGAACCCTTGCGCGCCATGACCTTGCATCGCCTTGCCCTGCTCGCCGCCCTCTGCCTGTCTGCCGCATGGAGCCATGCCGCGGGCTTCAGCTTCATCGAGGTGCCGGCCGACAAGGACGGGCCGGCCTTGCGCGGCGCGGTGTGGACGCCTTGCGAGACAGCGCCCAGCGAGATCGCGTTCGGCCTGATCGCGATTTCGGCCACCAAGGACTGCCCCATCGCCGGCACGGGCCTGCCGCTGGTGCTGATGTCGCATGGCTCGGGCGGTTCGTTCCTCGGGCACCACGACACGGCGGCGGCGCTGGCCGATGCGGGTTTCGTGATCGCCGCCATCAACCACCCGAACGACAACTTCCAGGACATGGAACGCCGGGGCCATCTCTCGACATTTGCCGCGCGGCCTGTCGACATGCGGCGGCTGACGGATCACATGCTCAACGCATGGCCCGGACGCACGAAGATCGCCGCGGAAAAGGTCGGCTTCTTCGGCTTCTCCCGCGGCGGCTACACCGGCCTTGTGGCAACGGGCGCGGTGCCCGACTTCAAGCTCGGCCTGCGCTTTTGCACGCCGACCTCGAAGATTCCGTTCTGCGGCCAGATCCAGCGCCAGGAACTGCCTGCGCCCCCGGTGCGCGATGCGCGCATCAAGGCGGCGGTGATCGTCGATCCGTTGAGCTTCTTCGATGCCGAAGGGTTGAAGCAGGTCAAGGTGCCCGTCCAGCTCTGGGCCTCCGCGCGCGGTGGCGACGGGGTCACGCTGGACGACGTCGAAGCGGTCCGCCGCAACCTGCCTCCAACGCCGGACTGGTACGTGCCCGCGAACACCGCGCACTTCGCGTTCCTGGCGCCCTGCGCGCCCGCCATGGCCAAGGCCTTGCCGGAGATCTGCAGCGACGCCGGCGGCTTCGACCGCGTAGCCTTCCACGCCGACTTCAATGCCAAGGTGCTCGCCTTCTTCAGGCAGCACCTGGCATCGAAGCCCTGACCTGTGGCCTGACCTCAGCGCGTGCGCCGCTGGCCGGCAAGCTGCCGCACCACCGTCACCAGCCGATCGATCTCGTCGAAGGTGTTGTAGAACGCCAGCGAAGGCCGCACCGTCGTCTCGACGCCGAAGCGCCGCAGGATCGGCTGCGCGCAGTGGTGCCCCGTGCGCACTGCGATGCCTTCGTCGTTGAGCGCGTGGCCCACCTCTTCGGTGGTGTGGCCGTCAAGCACGAAGGACATCACGCTCGCCTTGTCGGCCGCCGTGCCGATCAGCCGCACGCCGGGAATCGCACCCAGTTGCGCCATGCCGTACACCAGCAGGTCGTGTTCATAGCGCGCGATGTTCTCGATGCCGACCTTGTTGACGTAGTCGATCGCCGCGCCCAAGCCCACGGCATCGGCGATGTTGCCGGTGCCGGCCTCGAACTTGTTCGGGATCGGCTGGAACACGGTCTTCTCGAAGGTCACGTCGGCAATCATGTTGCCGCCGCCCTGCCACGGGGGCATGTTTTCGAGCACCTCGCGCTTGCCCCACACCACGCCGATGCCGGTCGGGCCGAACACCTTGTGGCCGGAGAACACGAAGAAATCGGCGCCGATGTCCTGCACGTCGACGCGCATGTGCGAGACCGACTGCGCCCCATCGACCAGCGCCTTCGCGCCCGCGCGGTGCGCCAGCTCGACGATCTCCTTCACCGGCACCACGGTGCCCAGCGCATTCGAGACCTGCGTGACCGCGACGATCTTCGTGCGGTCGTTCAGCAGCTTGTGGTACTCGTCGAGCAGCACCTGGCCCGAATCGTCCACCGGGATCACGCGCAGCTTCGCGCCCTTGGCGGCGGCGAGCTGCTGCCACGGCACGATGTTGGCGTGGTGCTCCAGGTTCGACACGATGATCTCGTCGCCCTCGCCCACGTGCTGGCCGCCCCAGCTCTTGGCCACGAGGTTGATGGCCTCGGTGGTGCCGCGCACGAAGATCACCTCTTCGACTTCGGGGGCGTTGATGAACTTGCGCACGCGCTCCCGTGCGCCTTCGTAGGCATCGGTTGCGCGCGCGGCCAGCTCATGCGCCGCACGGTGGATGTTCGAGTTCTCGTGTGCGTAGAAGTACGCGATGCGGTCGATGACCGACTGCGGCTTGTGCGTGGTGGCCGCGTTGTCGAACCACACGAGCTGCTTGCCGTTCACGCGCTCCTGCAGGATCGGGAAGTCGCGGCGCACGGCATGCACGTCGAACGGGGGATGCTGGCCGGTGCCGGCGAGCGGTACGGCATCGGGGCCGCGCGGATCGGGCTTGGCTGGTGTGACGAAGCCGCTGGGCAGACGCACCGCATCGACGAAATAGAACTGCGCGTCGCGTCCGACTGGCGCCGAAGGCGGGCTTGGCGGCAACGCAGGCTGTGCCGTCGGCGCGGCAAGACCCGCGAACGGATCATGGATCGCAAAGCCATCGCTGGCACCAGCCACCGGATGCCCGTAGCTGTGGTTCAGGAAATAGAACGGCGAGGCTGACGCTGCCTGCGGCGACGCAGGCGCCCCCACCTGCTGCGGCACGCCCTGCACCACACCGCCCGAGCGCGGCTCGAAGGCCGGCGCCACGGACAACACGTTGTCCGGCACACCATTGCCCGCCACCGCATGCGGCAGCAAGGCAGGCGCGCGGTTCGCGAGCGAGGGCAACTGGGTCGGCGATGCGGGCAGCACATTGGCGCCCGGAATCTGCCCCTGCGGAATCGGCGTGCCCGGCACGCTCGGCCCGAAGCCTGCGGGACTCACCAGCGGCGAGCCCGGCGGTGCGATGTTGGCGGGAAACTGCGCGCCCGGCGGCGCGGAGAACATGGCGCTCGCCATGCGCGCGAGAACTGCCGGGTCGAACGGCGCCTCGCCCGGGATCGGGGGTGTGCTGCTCACCGCGGCTTACTTGTAGGTGTCGGGATAGTCGTGGTACTTGCCGATCTCGACGTCGTCGAGCACGGCCAGCGCGTCGGTGGTCAGTACCGCGAGCGAGCAGTACAGCGAGATCAGGTACGACGCGATCGCATGGTTGTTGATACCCATGAAGCGCACCGACAGCCCCGGGCTCTGCTCGCCCGACAGGCCCGGCTGGAACAGGCCGACCACGCCCTGGCGTTTGTCGCCCACGCGCAGCAGCAGGATCTTGCTCTTGCCGTCGGCCACCGGCACCTTGTTCGACGGAATCAGCGGAATGCCGCGCCAGGTGATGAACTGCGAACCGAACAGGCTCACGGTCGGCGGCGGCGTGCCGCGGCGCGTGGCTTCGCGGCCGAAGGCGGCAATGGCCAGCGGGTGCGTGAGGAAGAACGCAGGCTCTTTCCACACCTTGGTCAGCAGCTCGTCCAGGTCATCGGGCGTGGGCGCGCCGGTCAGCGGAAAGATGCGCTGCTCTTCGCTCACCTGCGCCAGCAGGCCGTAGTCGGGGTTGTTGATGAGCTCGCTCTCCTGGTTCTCCTTGATCGTCTCGATCGTGAGGCGCAGCTGCTCCTTGATCTGGTCGTGTGGGCTGCTGTACAGGTCGGAGATGCGGGTGTGCACGTCGAGCACGGTGCTCACGGCATTCAGGTAGTGCTCGCGCGGGTTCTCTTCGTAGTCGACAAAGGTGCGCGGCAGCTGGTTCTCTTCTTCACGCGAGGTGCACGTGACCTTGATCGACTCGGGGTTCTTGACCTTGTTGACGCGGTAGATGCCCGCCTCCACCGGCACCCACTGCAGCAGGTGCGTCAGCCAGCGCGGGCTGATGGTCTCGAGCTGGGGAACGGTCTTGGTGGCGTTGGCTAGCTGGCGGGCGGCGTTGTCGCCAAGGGCGGTGGTACCACCGACTGTTGCACTCATGGATCAAGGCTCCGTGGGTTGAGAGAAAGAAGAAAACACTGTGGTCCCCAGTGTCCGGGGACCACGGGTTTCCCCTCAACAGGCTATAGCCGCCAAGTTGATCCGCCGTGCAAGGCGCGACTGTTCCAGTTGCTCGCAACGTGCGAGCAGGTTGACGATGTTGATGCCCAGCGCGGTGGCCAACTTCTGCGCCGTGACGATCGACGGGATCACGCGTCCGCGCTCGATCTCTCCCACGTACGAGCGGTTCAGATCGGAACGCTCGGCCAGCTGCTCCTGCGACCAGCCCTGCCCTTCACGCAGCTGGCGCACAGTGACGCCGAAGTCTTCGACGAAGGCTTTCATACGCTGCCCGCCTTCGGTGCGCTGTTGTTCTGCAGGCTGGCCTGCGTGACGCTGGCGCCGGGCTTCACGTCGTCGGTGATCCACACGTTGCCGCCGATGACCGCGCCCTTGCCCAAGGTCACGCGGCCCAAAATGGTCGCGCCCGCGTAGATGACCACGTCGTCCTCCACCACCGGGTGCCGCGGCAAGCCCTTCTGCAGGTTGCCTTCGGCGTCGGTCGGGAAGCGCTTGGCACCGAGCGTGACGGCCTGGTACAGGCGCACGCGCTTGCCGATGACGGCCGTCTCGCCAATCACGACGCCCGTGCCGTGGTCCATGAAGAAGCCCGCGTCGATCGTCGCGCCCGGGTGGATGTCGATGCCGGTCTGCGCATGCGCCAGCTCGGCCACGATGCGCGCGAGCAATGGCAGGTCGAGCTCGTAGAGCCGGTGCGCGAGGCGGTGATGGATCATCGCGAGCACGCCCGGATAGCACAGCAGCACCTCGTCGACACTGCGCGCGGCGGGGTCGCCCTGGTAGGCCGCGAGCACGTCGCTGTCGAGCAGCCGGCGCAGGCCCGGCAACGCGTTCGCGAACTGGCGCACCGCCTCGGTGGCCGACGCATCGATCTCGCTCGCCGGGCGCGGTGCCAACCGTGCGTTGAAGTTCAGCTCAAGCCGGGCCTGTACCAGCAGCGCCTGCAAGGCAGCATCGAGCGTGTGGCCGACATAGAAATCTTCGCTCTCGTGGCGCAGGTCCGGCGGGCCGAGCCGCATCGGAAACAGGGCGCCCTTGAGCGATTCAACGATCTGCGTCAGCGCATCGCGCGACGGAAACTCGCGCGCACCGGGCTCGCGCGAACGGCGCTGCGAATCGCGCCACTCGTCGCGCACCTCGTGCAGTGCGCGCACGATGTCGCTCACTTCGAATTGAGCCATGTGTTTTTTCCTCCCCTGTGTGTCTGCGTTTTTCGGATTCAGTCCTGCGCCCACGGCAGGCCATGAAAGCGCCAACCGTCGGAACCGCCGCGGTGTTGTCGCGCATCGATCTCGCCCTCAAAGCCTTCGAGCACGTTGAACACCTGCGTGAAACCCGCCTTGGCGGCAGCCTCAGCCGCCAGTGCGGAACGCTTGCCGCTGCGGCACAGCAGCAGCACCACGGCCTCCTTGCCGCCGTCCTTGGCCAGCTTGGCTTCGAGTTCGCGCACGAAACGCGGGTTGCGGGTGAGCGCGGTGCCTGTGGCCCACGCCACGTGCAGGCTCTCGGGCACATGGCCGACGAACTTGCGCTCTTCACCGGAGCGCACGTCGACGAGCACGGCCTGCCCGTTCTGCACCAGCTGCCAGGCCACGGGGGGCGTCACGCCGCCGGCATAGGGCCAGCCGGCTTCGGCGGCTTGTGCCTTGGCCTGTTCGAGGGCGGGCGGCAAGGCGATGACATCTTCAACTTCCACGGACATACGGTTCGACTCCTGTTGTACGTTGGTCATTCCATCTTCCTTGATGGCGATAACCACCACTGTAGGAGTGCAACGACGAAGGTCAAACGACTCAAAAGTCGATTCTTAACAACCTTGTGATCTATGGAGTGCGGGGGCTGGGTGCTTCAGGGCGCGCTCCCGCCGACGGGGTACCTTGCTCCGCGAATGTCCTCCGGCCTGCGGCCTCCCCGTTGATTTCGCTGCGCAAGGCACCCCATCGACGTGAGCGTTGGGCAGTGCGGCTGTTGATCGACCCGCACAACGACAGCGCTCAGCGGGCGCAGGACACT
>NZ_CALRZC010000140.1:0-22100 GCF_943372545.1 Variovorax sp. YR752
CCTGGCCTTGCAGCAGCGGCTGGCCCAGCGGCCCGGCCTGTGCGCCCGACAGCGCAATCAGCCCGCCCTGCAGTTCCTGCAGCCATTCGAGCTTGCAGGCCGCCTGCGACTGGCCCCGGCTCACGTTCTGTGTCCAGGCGCGGGCCAGCAGCTCCGACAGGTTGAGGTAGCCCTCGATGCTCTGCACCAGCAGGATGAGGCGGGTCAGCGCGCCGGGCTCCTTGCCCAGCCCGTCGATGAAGATTTCAGCGCCGATGACCGGCTTGACGCCCTTGCCCCGGCCCTGCTTGTAGAACTTGACCGTCCCGAACAGATTGTTCAGGTCGGTGATGGCCAGCGCGGGCTGCTTGTCGGCAGCGGCGGCCTTGATGACTTCGTCGATTCGATTGGTGCCATCGACGACGGAAAACTCGGTGTGCAGACGCAGGTGAACAAACATCCGTCGATTGTAGGAAGCGCCACCCCACCATGTGGTGCCGTGATCCCTACAATCCCGCCCCGTGCAAGAGATTTTGAATATCGCCGCCTACAAGTTCGTGGGCATCAACGACAGCCCCGTGCTGCGTGAGACCCTGCGCGACCGCGCGCAGGCCCTGGGCCTGATGGGCACCATCCTGCTGGCGCCCGAAGGTATCAACCTGTTTCTGGCGGGGCCGGCGCAGGCCATCCACGCCTTCCTGGCCGACCTGCGCGCCGATGCGCGCTTTGCCGACCTCGAAACCAAGGAAAGCTGGTCGGCCACGCAGCCCTTCCGGCGCATGCTGGTGAAGCTCAAGCGCGAGATCATCCGCATGGACCATCCGGCCATCCAGCCCGCCGCCGGCCGTGCGCCCGGCGTGGACGCGCCCACGCTCAAGCGCTGGCTCGACCAGGGCCACGACGACGAGGGCCGCGAAATCGTGATGCTCGACACGCGCAACGACTTCGAAGTCGACGAAGGCACCTTCGACGGCGCGATCGACTGGCGCATCACCAAGTTCACCGAATTTCCGCCCGCACTGAAGGCGCACCGCGCCGACTTCGAGGGCAAGACCGTGGTGAGCTTCTGCACCGGCGGCATCCGCTGCGAGAAGGCGGCCATCCTCATGCGCGAGGAAGGCGTGGAGCACGTGCTGCAACTCGAAGGCGGCATCCTCAAGTACTTCGAGGACGTCGGTGGCGCGCACTACCACGGCGACTGCTTCGTGTTCGACGGTCGCCGGGCCCTGGCGCCCGACCTCAGCGCGCGCGCCTCCGATGCCAGCGCCCGGGCCTCGGAAGACCCGGACATCGGCATCAAGCAATAGGCAACGCGCGCGGGCTCAGACCGGCGTGGTGCCGACGTCGGGCTCACGCACGCCGAAGGGCTTGCCCGGCAGCGGAATGAACTCGGTCTCGCCGGGCACCTGGCCCATGCGCTGCGCGGCCCAGTCGCCGCCGGCTTCGAGGATGCGTTCGCGCCGGCTCGAAACGAAGTTCCAGGTGATGTAGCGCGGGCCGTCCAGCGGCTCGCCGCCGATCACCATGAGGCGCACCGCCGTGTCGGCCGTGAACACCGCGCCCTGCCCGTCGGGCAGCACCGCCATCGTGTGGGCGGGCGCCGGTTCGCCATTCACCTGCGCATCGGCATCGACCATGTAGACCGCCAGTTCGGGCGCCAGCGCGGGCAACTCGAAACGGCCACCGGCCGGCAGCGCGATGTCCAGGTAGACCGTCTGCGCCAGTGTCTTCACCGGCGAGCGCACGCCGAAGGCCTCGCCCACCAGCACGCGCACCGGCACGCCCTGCACCGTCAGTTCGGGAATCGCCTCGGCCGGCGTGTGCTCGAAGCTGGGCTCGACCTCTTCATGCGCCTGCGGCAACGCGGCCCACAGCTGCAGGCCGTGGTTCACGTAGGTGTCGGCCAGCAGGCGCTCGGGCTTGCGCTCGGAGTGCACGATGCCGCGCCCCGCGGTCATCCAGTTGATGGCGCCGGGCTGGATCTCCTGCACGCTGCCCAGGCTGTCGCGGTGCATCATCGCGCCCTCGAACAGATAGGTGACCGTCGACAGGCCGATGTGCGGATGCGGCCGCACGTCGTGTGCATTGCCGGGCTGCTCGGTGGCCGGACCGAAGTGGTCGAAAAACACGAAGGGCCCGACCGAGCGGCGCTGCGCCGCCGGCAGCACGCGCCGCACGTTGAAGCCACCGCCCAGGTCCTTGTCGTGGGGTCGCAGCAATTGGATTTCGGGGATGGTGTCGGTCATCGTGTTCTCCTTGTGGGCGAAGTTCGGTGGGGCGTTATGCGCGTGATCTTGCCACTGCGCCCACGCGCTCGCCGAAGGCACGTGCCGTCTCGAGGTCGCCCTTGGGCATCTCGGCCGGGCTCGCGTCCGAAGGCGATTGCGTGAGCAGGCCGCCGTAGCCGCCGACGTAGTTCATCGCGTCGCGCGTGGCTGCCTTGTTGTTGGTCGGCAGGATGCCCATGCTGACCCAGATGCCGCTGTGCTGCATGGCCAGCGTCCACAGGTAGGTCATGGTCGTGACCTTGTCGCCGTTCATCGTGGCGCTGTTGGTGAAGCCGGCGAAGAGCTTGTCTTTCCAGCCTTGCGTGTACCAGACCTTCGACGACGCGTCGGCGAATTTCTTGAACTGCCAGCTCACGCCGCCCATGTAGGTCGGTGAGCCGAAGATGATCGTGTCGGCCGCGGCCAGCGTCTCCCAGCCATCGGCCGGCAGGTTGCCGTCGGCGTCGATGGCGAGCAGTTGCGCGCCCGCCCCGTCGGCCACGGCCTGGGCCACGCGCTGGGTGTGGCCGTAGCCGGAATGGAAGACAACGACGATGTTTGCCATGAAACAAGTTTCCTCAAAGAAGCGATGAAGTCAGCAGGCCGCGCCCACGAGGTGTGCGCGGCCTGGAAGGGAACGAGCTTACTTTTTATCGATGCTGAAGCGGCCGGCGCCGAAGGCGGCGAAGGCGAGCAGACCACCGGCGATCGCGATGTTCTTGAAGAACATCAGCTGGTTCACGAAAGCCTTGTCGGCGGGCATGCCCCAGTAGTTGTGGAACAGCACGGCCGCGGCCACGGTGAAGATCGCCAGCACGATCGCCGACACGCGCGTCTTGAAGCCGACGAGCAGCAGCAGGCCGAGCCCCAGCTCCACGACGATCGCGATGACTGCCGCCACTTGCGGCAGCGGCGCGCCCACCGAGGAGATGTACCCCACGGTGCCGGCAAAGCCCATGAGCTTGCCGAGGCCGGCGGGCACGAACAGCGCAGCGAGCAGCACGCGGCCGATGAGTGCCAGCGTGTCCTGGGCGGCGTTGGGGGCGGTGGTTGTGGTGGAAATGGCCATGGTGAAAACTCCTCGGTGGTTATGGAAGGAACAGGGAAACAAAGAAGAAAAAGACGCCGTCTCAGGCCGCCAGGTCGAACACCAGCACTTCGGCATCGATGCCGGCGCCGAGCGTGAGTTGCGATTCGCCTTCGAGCATCGCGGCGTCGCCGCCCACGAGCTTCTGGCCGTTGACTTCGAGTTCGCCGCGCACCAGGTGCACGTAGCTCTTGCGCTGCGGATCGAGCGCCAGGCTCGCGGTCTCGCTGCCATCGAACAGGCCGGCGAACAGACGCGCGTCGGCGTTCACCGTCACCGAGCCGTCGCGACCGTCGGGCGAAGCGACGAGGCGCAGGTTGCCGCGCTTCTCAGCGTCGCTGAACTGCTTCTGCTCGTAGCCGGGGGCAATGCCGCGTTCCTTGGGCTCGATCCAGATCTGCAGGAAGTGCGTGGTCTCGTCGGCCTTGTGGTTGAACTCGCTGTGCATCACGCCGCGCCCGGCGCTCATGCGCTGCACGTCACCCGGCGGAATGGATTCGATGTTGCCCATGCTGTCCTTGTGCGCGAGTTCGCCCGAGAGCACGTAGCTGATGATCTCCATGTCCCGGTGGCCGTGGGTGCCGAAGCCGGCGCCCGCCGCCACGCGGTCTTCGTTGATCACCCGCAGGTTGCCGAAGCCCATGAAGGCCGGATCGTAGTACCCCGCGAAGGAAAAGCTGTGGAACGAGCGCAGCCAGCCATGGTCGGCATAACCGCGTTCCTGTGATTTGCGTACCTTCAACATATCGAACTCCTTGCTGCCCCACCCGGTTCGGGCGCCGGGGCTTTCGTCGTGGGCCGCGCCGGATGCGCAGCGGATGAGAAGAATTTTGGGCTTCCATCCCTCTCTGAAAGACGCCCGGTTTTGATGGCATCATTCAAAATATTTGAACGATGGAGCCCGCCCCATGCCCAGCGCCCGAGACGTACTGACCCCTGACGCGCTGGCCATGCTGCAGACGGTGGCGGCCGCCGGCAGCTTTGCCGCCGCCGCGCGCGCGCTCGGCCTCGTGCCCAGTGCGCTCAGCTACCGCGTGCGCCAGATCGAAGACGCGCTCGACGTGCTGCTGTTCGACCGCAGCGCGCGCCAGGCCCGCCTCACCGAGGCCGGCGCCGAACTGCTGCGCGAGGCCGCGCGCCTGCTCGGCGAGATCGACGCCGTGGCCAACCGCGTGAAGCGCGTGGCCACCGGCTGGGAGCCGATGCTGACCATCGCCGTCGACAGCGTGATCGCGCGCGACCCGCTGCTCGACCTGTGCACCGCCTTCTTCGCGCTCGACCCGCCCACGCGCCTGAAGCTGCGCGACGAAACGTTGCTCGGCACCATCGAGGCGCTCACCAGCGGCGAGGCCGACCTGGCGATCGGCGCGGTGCTCGATGCCGCGAGCCTGGCCTTCACCGCGACCGGCATCCGCAGCCGCCCCATCGGCGAGTTGCGCTTCGTGTTTGCCGTGGCGCCGCACCATCCGCTCGCGCGCCTGCCGCAGCCGATCAGCGATGCGGTGCTGCGCCAGCACCGCGCGGTGGCCGCGGCCGACTCGGTGCGCAGCGGGCCGAGCATGACGGTGAACCTCGTCGGCGGACAGGACGTGCTCACCGTGCCCAGCATGCAGGCCAAGATCGCCGCGCAGTTGCACGGACTGGGAGGCGGCTTTTTGCCCGAGCCGATGGCGCGGCCCTACATCGAGGCCGGCCACCTCGTCGAACTGCAGACCGAGCGCCAGCCGCCGCTGGGCACCATGCACTGCGCATGGCGCGTGCGCAGCGCGGGCAAGCCGGGGCGCGCGCTCGAATGGTGGCTCGCGCAGTTCGAGCACGAGGGCACGCGCAAGGCGCTGCTCGAACGGCACCGGGGCCGTTGAACGCCACGCGATGCGGGGCCGCAATACGCGGCTGCATAAGGGTCGCCCCCAGCCCGGCGGCGCGCGCAGACCGAGGTAGAGTGTGCACGGCCTCCTCCGTCATCACCCTGTCAAAAGAAAAGAGTCCGCCATGCCCAAAGCCAAAGCCCGCGCCACCGCCGACCGCCACCGAACTCCCGCCGCCGCCCGCCACTACGCCGTCATCGGCGCCGGCATTGCCGGCGTGGCCTGCGCCCGCACACTGATGCAGGCCGGGCACCGCGTGACGGTGTTCGAACGTGAGGCCACGCCGGGCGGGCGGATGGCGAGCATCGACACTGCCTTTGGCCGCTTCGACAGCGGCGCCCAATACTTCACCGTGCGCGATCCGCGCTTTGCGCAGGTGCTGGCCACCACGCCCGCGCTGTGCCGCCCCTGGAGCGCCAACCTCGTGCGCGTGCTCGACGCCCATGGCCGCGTGGCCGAGGCCGCATTGCCCTCGCTGGAGCCGCACTGGGTCGCCCAGCCCGGCATGGACGCGCTCGTGGCCCACTGGGCCGCGCCGCTTGGCGAGCACCTCGTCACCGGCACCCAAGTCACCCGCATCGAGCCCGACGCGCTCGACGCCACCCGTTGGCAGCTGCGCACCGCCGGCGCCGACGATTCGCAGCACGTGTACTCCGGCTTCGACGCCGTGCTGCTGGCCGTGCCGCCCGCACGCACCCGCGAGTTGCTGGCCGACGGCGAACGCTCGGCCACGCTGAGCCGCAAGATCGACCGCGTGCGCATCGCACCCTGCTGGGCGCTGATGATCGCCTTCCCCCAGGCCAACCAGGCCAACATGTCGCACCTCGGCCCGCAATGGAACGTGGCGCGCAGCACCCACCACCGCGTGGCGTGGCTGGCGCGCGAATCGTCCAAGCCCGGCCGCGAGCGCGTCGAACGCTGGACCCTGCAGGCCAGCGCCACCTGGTCGGAAGAACACCTGCGCGACACGCCCGCCCGCATCGAGGCCAAGCTGCTGCGCGCCTTCTCTGAAATCACAGGCATCCACGCCACCCCCAGCCATGCGCAAGCGCGCTGCTGGCCCGAAGCGCAGACGCAGGTGCCGGTCGGCCAGACCCATCTGTGGGACGCCAAGGCCCGCATCGGCATCGCGGGTGACTGGTGCATCGGCCATCGCGTCGAAGACGGCTTTGTTTCGGGCCTGTCGCTGGCCCTCGCCGTTCTCTAAGAAAGGATGCGCGCCACCGGCCGCTTCGCGCCCTCGCCCACCGGCCCGCTGCACGCCGGCTCGCTGGTGGCCGCGCTCGCGAGCTGGCTCGATGTGCGCGCGCGTGGTGACCGGGCGCGCTGGCTGATCCGCATCGAGGACGCCGACACCGAGCGCTGCCTGCCCGGCATGGGCGAGCACATCCTGCGGCAGCTCGCCGACTGCGCCCTGCTCCCCGACGAGCCACCCGAGTGGCAGACGAAGCGCACCGCGCACTACGAGGCGGCGCTGGCCGCGCTGCAGACGCGAGGCCTCGCCTACCCCTGCGGCTGCTCGCGCAAGGACATCGACCTCGCCCTGGCCCGGCTCGGCCATGCGCATGAACGCCACGGCGAGCGCGTCTACCCCGGCACCTGCCGCGACGGCCTGCACGGCAAGCCCGCGCGCGCCTGGCGCTTTGCCGCGCATCGCATGCCGACCGGCGACCTGCACTGGACCGATCGCCGCCTGGGCCCGCAGCAGCAGGATGTGCAGCGCGAGGTCGGCGACTTCGTGCTGCGCCGTGCCGACGGCCCCTGGGCGTATCAGCTCGCCGTGGTGGTCGACGACGCCGACCAGGGCGTGACCGACGTGGTGCGCGGCGAAGACCTGGCCGACAACACCGCGCGCCAGATCCTGCTGCAGCAGGCGCTCGGCCTGCCCACGCCAAGCTACCTGCACACCCCGCTGGTGCGCGGCGCCGATGGCGACAAGCTCTCCAAACAGAACGGCGCCACGGCCATCGACACCGCAACACCGCACGCCGCGCTGGCCGCGCTCGACACCGCCGCCCGCGCCCTCGGCCTGCGCCCCACGACAGCCGACCATTGCACCGCCGCACTGGCCGGCTGGGTGCCCGAATGGCGCGATCTCTACAATTCGCGGCCCTCATGAACATTCCCGACACCGTGTCCAACGACCTCCCGCCCGTGCCTCCCGAAGACGACGCCACCGACGGCAAGCCGCATCCGCTGCACCGCCGCCTCAAGAGCTTCGTGAAGCGCGCCGGCCGCACCACCGACGGCCAGGCCCGCGCCTTCGCCGAGCTGGGCCCGCTGTTTCTCATTCCCTACACGCCCGAGCCGCTCGACCTGACGGCGGCCTTCGGTGGCCGCGCCGGCCCGACGGTGCTGGAGATCGGCTTCGGCATGGGCGAGGCCACGGCGCACATCGCCACGGTGCTGCCCGAGACCAACTTCCTGTGCTGCGAAGTGCACGAGCCCGGCGTCGGCGCGCTGCTCAAGCGCATCGGCGAGCAGTCGATCTCGAACATCCGCATCTGCGCGCACGACGCGGTCGACGTGCTCGACCACATGCTGCAGCCCGGCACGCTGGCCGGCGTGCATGTGTTCTTTCCCGACCCGTGGCACAAGAAGCGCCACAACAAGCGCCGGCTGATCCAGCCCGAGTTCGTGACCAAGCTGGCGCAGCACCTGCGCCCCGGCGGCTACATCCACTGCGCCACCGACTGGCAGCCCTACGCCGAGCAGATGCTCGAAGTGCTGGCCGCCGAGCCGCTGCTGCGCAACACCGCGCCGGACACCGGCTACGCGGACAAGCCGGCGTATCGCCCGCTCACCAAGTTCGAGAACCGCGGCCTCAAGCTGGGCCACGGCGTGTGGGACCTGGTGTTCGAAAAACGCGCCTGAGCGCGCGTCATCTCCCCCCGCTCACTCGAGCTGGAAGCGGAACGGCAGCCGCATCGCGCCGCGCACCGCACGCCCGTCCGCCGTGCGCGCCGGGTCGAAGCGCCACTCCTTGATCGCATCGGTCGCCGCCCGCGACAGCAGCGGGTGCGGCGAGCGTTCGACGCGGATGTTTTCGGGCTTGCCGTCCACGCCGACAAAGAAGGTGGTGACCACCACGCCCTCGATGCCCTCTTCCGCCAGCGCGGGCGGGTACTTGGGATAGCGGCGCTGGCGGATCACCGGGTCCTTCACGACCGCGTCCGCCGCAATGCGCGGATCGGCGCGCGGGGCCGCCATGAGGGTCGGCCCCGACGGCAGTGCCATCGGCGGCCCCGCCAGTGGCACCGGTGGCGGCTCGATCATCGATGGCGGCGGCAGAGGTGGCGGGTCGATCATCGGCAGCGGCGCAGCCACGGGCACGAAGACCTCCGGCGCGGGCAGCGCTTTTTCCACCACGTTCGATGGCGGCGGCACAACGCAACCTGCGAGCACCACACACACCCCTCCAAAAATCCAGGACGTATTCAAGTTCATAAGGGCAATTCTGGAACACCCGCGCCTTCCGCCCTGGCCTCGAAATTGCTACACTTTTTTACTATTGTTAGCAAAGGGTAGCCAATGAACGCGTCTCGCAGGACATGGCTGGGCAAGGCCTCCGCAACGCTGCTTCTGGGAAGCGGCCTCGGCATCACCCGTCCCTTGCTGGCACAGACGCCGCGCCCCGCCGGTGGCGCCGGGGCCCGCGTCGTCCTGCTCGGCCAGTCGGTCCCCCTCACCGGCAGTGCCAACGAGATCGGCAACGCCTTCGCGGCCGGCAGCCGACTCGCTGTGAGCGACTTCAACACGCGCAACGCCGCCACCGGCCTGCAGCTCAAGCTGCTGCAGCTCGACGACGGCTACGACGCCGCGCGCGCCACCACCAACGCCCGCACGCTGCTGGGCGCCAACAAGGCCGACATGCTGTTCGGCTTTGTCGGCACCGCCAGCAGCGAGGCCGGCGCGAAGGTCGCCACGCAGCAAGGCAGCCTGCTGTTTGCGCCCTTTGCCGCGTCGGACACGCTGCGCGGCCCCGAGCATCCGAACGTGTTCCATGTGCGCCCCGGCATGATCGACGAGGCCCTCAAGATCGTGCGCCAGTGCGCCACCGTGGGGCAAAAGCGCATCGCGTTGGTGGGCGACGACGACGCCATGGGCCGCGCCGGCCTGGCCGCCGTGGAGCAGGCGATTGCCGAACTCAAGCTGCCGCCGCTGGTCGCGAGCGCACTGGTGCCCGCCGGCGCCGACAAGCTCGACGCCGCGCTGAAGACCGTGCAGCAGCAGACGCCCCAGGCCATCGTGCTGGTGTCGCTCTCGGGCACCACGGCCGGCGCCATCCGCAAGCTGCGCAAGAGCGGCTACGCGGGCAACTTCATGGCCTTCTCGATCGTCGGCATCGACCCGCTCTACGCCGAGCTGGGCAAGGACATCGGCGGCATCGTGATCTCGCAGGTGGTGCCCTCGCCGCGCCCGTCGGCCATTCCGATCGTCAAGGAGTACCTCGCGGCGGTCGACAACTCCGACCAGACCGCGTCGTACGAAGGGCTCGAGGGCTTCATCGCCGCCAAGGCCGCGGGCGAAGCGGTGCGCCGCGCGGGCCGCGGCTTCAACACCGCGACGCTGCAGCGCACGATGACGGCGATGACCGACTACGACGTCGGTGGCTTTCGCATCAACCTGCGTCCGGGCCTGCGCGACAACGTGCGCAGCATCGACCTGATCAGCATTTCGGCTGACGGGCGCGTGCTGCGTTAAGCCAGGTTCTGCTGGTAGCCCATCGGCGAATAGATCACCACCAGCGCCGTGGCCGGCCCTGACAGCGCATGCCCGCGGTGCGGAATGCGCGCATCGAAGTGCAGCGTGTCGCCGGGTTCGAGGATGAATTTGTCCACCCCCACCTGCCACTCCACGCGGCCCGTGAGTACGTGCATCATTTCCTCGCCCTCGTGCTCGAAGAACACGAACTTGTCGACCTTGTCGGGGAAGGTGAACAGAAAGGGCTGCAGCGCGCGGTCGGTGGTGGCATCGGTGAGCGCGAAGTAGTCGTAGCCGAAGGCGCTGCCGCCCATGACGGTCGGGCGTTTGTCGGCATGCCGCACCAGGCTCACGCCGCGCCAGCTCTGCTGCGCATGCGCGGTGTCGGTCAGCAGGCTCGCTGCCTCGATGCCCAGCACGCTCGCGATGCGCGCCAGCGAACCGATCGGCGGCACCTTCTTGCCGCTCTCGATGCGCGAGAGATAGGCCTTGCCGAAGCCGGCCTGCTCGGCCAGCGCCGCGAGCGTCAGGCCCGCCTCGAGGCGGCGTTGCTTGAGGCGCACGCCAAGATCGACATGCGCCGGAACCTCGGCGGGGACCGCGGGCGCCGCCGGGACCATCGGCGCAGCGGGAGCGGCGGGTGCCGTCGCGCGCTGGGGCGATCGGGCGGTTTTCTTTGAAGCAACCATGCGCCGAATTTAACGGAACCGGTTTACCGCCCGGCACACCCGGTTGCCCAGGCGGCCATCGCCGCGCCGACGCGGCTCAGTTCCGCTCGGCCTCGAAGCCCGCGGCGTTGAAGAACACGTTGGGCTTGCGGTAGATCGCGAGGATGGTGCAGCCCTCGTCCGAACGCGTCTCGTGCAGCGAGCCCGGCTGGCGCCAGACGAACTGGCCGGCGCGGCAGATGCCGTCATGGTCGGAGAACGAGCCCTCGAGCACCCAGCTCTGCTCGATCTCGGGATGCTTGTGGAATGGCAGCACGGCGCCTGGCTCCCACTTGAGCAGCACGGTCATCTCGCCCGACTCGTCGTTGCGATAGAGCACCTTCATCTGGATCTTGGGGAACTGCGAGGGCCGCCATTCGAGCGTGGCGGGATCAACGTAGACGGAACCACCGATGGTGGGTTGCAGCTTGCCGGAGAGGCGTTCCTTGAAGACAGCGGACATGGCGTGGGACTCCTGTGGATGGGATGGTTGGGGGGACGGGGGACATCGCCGCAGCGGGTAGATTCGATTCTAGATCGAAGTTTCCCAATGGACAACTTTTGAAAATTGAAGATCAGGCAACGGCAAAGCGCAGGCGGTTGGCCTCGCGCGCGGCGCCGTATTCCATGATCCGGGCGACCTCGGCGGCGGGCGCCTTGCCGAAGCGCTTCTCGATCAGGTACAGCGTGGCGTCGATGCACAGCGTGACGCCGCCGCCGGTGACCACGCGCCCGTTGTCGACCACGAGCGCGGGCTCGGCCTGGATCGCGGGATGGCGCTGTCGCAGTTCGTCCAGCGGCGAGGTCTCGGGCGGCACCACCTCGAACTTGGTGGTCGCGCGCAGGCCGTCGAGCACGCCGGCCTCGGCCAGGATCATCGCGCCGGTGCACACCGAGCAGACCAGCGCCGTGGGTGCCACGCGGCGCACGAACGCGAGCACGCGCGGATCGCCCGCGGCGGCGCGCCAGCCGGGCCCGCCGGGCACCAGCAGCACGTCGACCTCGTGCACCTCGTCGAAGCATGTGCTCGGCAGCACTTGCAGGCCGTTGGCGAGCGTGACCGGCGCGCGATCGAAGGACACGGTCTCGTAGCTGAGCTCGGGGATCACGCGCCGGGCCATCGAGACCACGCCGATGGCGGCGAGGTCCACGGGCTCGATGCCCTCGTAGAGCAGGAAAGTCATGCGCATTCGCAAATCTCCGTTCTGAATGAAAGAGGCCATGAAGTCATGGCGGAAGGATCAGGCGCTCGCGCTTGGCGGTGTCGAAGGCATGCGCATCGGCATCGGCCAAGGGTTGGGTATCGACCGCCACAGGCCACTGCGCCGAGAGCCGCGCATTGAGTTCGAGCCAGTCGCGCTGGTCCGGCGCCAGGTCGGCCGCGGGACGGATGGCCTGCACCGGGCACACCATCTCGCACAAGCCGCAGTTGGCACAGGCGCGCGGGTCGATGACCACGAAGTTCGGCCCTTCGTGGAACGCGTGCTGCGGGCACACCGACACGCACTCGCCGTAGCGGCACGCGATGCATGCGTCGGTGACGACGAAGGTCATGCACGTGCTCCGCTCA
The DNA here is from genome assembly GCF_943372545.1 of Variovorax sp. YR752. Lineage (NCBI taxonomy): Bacteria > Pseudomonadati > Pseudomonadota > Betaproteobacteria > Burkholderiales > Comamonadaceae > Variovorax > Variovorax sp. YR752. The sequence goes on from NZ_CALRZC010000140.1 coordinate 12,183, forward strand.
GAAATTGCGCACGGATTCGTCGCGCGTCTCGTGCGCGAAGAAGGCCGCCACCAGGGTCACGAGCGCCAGGCCGATCAGCATGATCGACACGCCCGCGGTGCCGCCGAGCTTGCCCACCAGCAAGGTGGCGAGGATCGGTGCCAGCCCGCCGCCGAGGGCGGCCGACACCTGGAAGCCGAAGGAGGCCCCGGTGTAGCGCACGCGCGCACCGAAGAGCTCGGGGAAGTAGGTGGCCTGCGGACCGAACATCAGGCCGTGGCCGAAGCTCAGCGCCACCGCCGTCGCGGCAATGATGATCCACGGATCGCGCGTGTCCACCAGCCAGAACAGAGGGAACGCAAAGACGATGGTGAAGAGCGTGCCCGCGAAGTAGAACGGACGCCGCCCGATGATGTCCGACAGCCAGCCGAACAATGGAATCGTCACCACCTCGATCGCCGCCGCGACCATGATCGCGTTGAGCAGCATCTCCTTGGGCAGGCCCAGGTTCTTGGTCGCGTAGACCACCATGAACACCGTGAGCATGTAGACCCACGAGACCTCGCAGATCTTCAGGCCCACCGCGATCAGGAAGTTCTTCGGATCGCGGAACACGGCCTCGGCGAAGGGGTTGCGCGCGATCTCCTTCTTGGCCTTCATCTCGAGGAACACCGGCGACTCGGACACCCGCGTGCGGATGAAGGCGCCCAGCGCGACCAGCACCACGCTCAGCAGGAAGGGCACGCGCCAGCCCCAGGACAGGAAGTCCTCCTCCGGCAGCGTCGACACCACCGAATAGACGCCCGCCGACAGGATCAGTCCGATCGGGAAACCGACCTGCACCAGGCTGCCGCACAGGCCACGCCGGTGCCTGGGTGCATGCTCGAGCACCATCAGCGCCGCCCCGCCCCACTCGCCGCCCAGGCCGATGCCCTGCACGATGCGCAGCACGATGAGCAGCACCGGTGCCCAGATGCCGATCTGCTGGTAAGTCGGCAACAGGCCGATGGCGAAGGTGCCGAGGCCCATGATCGCGAGCGTCATCAGCAGCATCGACTTGCGGCCCAGCCGGTCGCCGAAGTAGCCGAACACCGCGCCGCCGAAGGGCCGCGCGAAGAAGCCCACCGCCGCGCTGCCCAGCGCCGCCAGCGTGCCCATCAGCGGGTCGTCCGCGGGAAAGAAGATCTTGTTGAAGACCAGCGCGGCGGCAGTGCCGTAGATCAGGAAGTCGTACCACTCGATGATGGTTCCGACCGAACTGGCGAACACGACTCGGCTGATCTCGGAGGTGTCGGTCTCGGCCGATCGTCCCTCCTGGGCCAGGGCGGGGTTTGCGGGGTGATTCATGGTGGTGGCTCTCCGATGCGAGGTTGCTGGCTCTGCTGACGGGGACCGCCCGCCTCAAGGGCGGTGGCGGCGTGGGTTGCCCGTTTTTGTGCACGGGCGATGGAAGCTGCGCGAAGGTTAGTTTTGTTTCCCAATGGGAAACATATCGCTTTCCCTGAGAAGGCCAAATCAACCGTCATCGGGTAAATCCCACATCAGGAGTTGCCCCACTCTGGTGAATTAGTTTCCCATCGGGATACTTTCTTGCAAGAGCCATGCCATCGCAGGCGCGCGCCTTCCACCGCGCGCCTGCGATGGCGCGTGGGTGGGGTTCATCGGTTTGTGAAGGCCTGCAGCGACGCAGGCCTGCTACCCGCTCGAGGCCTCAGGCGGCGCCGTCGCCCAGCAGCTCGGTAAAGCGCTGCTGCACATACAGCGCCGTCGCGCCAAGCGGCCGCCCCGGTAGCCACAGCATGCGCACCGACAACCGCGGCAAGGCCAGCGACGGGCAAGGCACCTCCTTCAGCGCCTTGCTGAAGCCCTCATAGCGCGCGATGTTGATGGGCAGCACGGCCCAGCCCAGGTTGTCGGCCACCATCTCGGCCGTGCTGTAGAAGCTGTCGGAGCGCCACACGCGCGGGCTGTAGGCCACCTCGTGCACGTCGTCCGCATGCATCAACAGTTGCCGTTGCCGGGCCAGGTCCTGGCGTCGCACGGTGCGGCCGTCGGCCAGCGGATGGTCGCTGGCCACGAACACACCCTGGCGCACGCTGCCGATGTGGCGCTGGTCGAAGCTGGCGCGCACCGGGCCGCGGTCGAAGTGAAAGGCCACGCTGGCGCGCTCCTGCTCGATGTAGTCGGCCACCTCGGTCGCGGTGCCGTTCAGCAGCGTGAGTTCGAGGCTCGGAAACTTCGCCGAAATCTCGCGCATCAGCGTGCCGATGGCGGTGTACGGCAGGGCCTCGTCGAGCGCCAGCGACAGCGCGGCCTCGTCGCCCCCGTGCAGCGAGCGGGCGCGCTGGTCGAGCTGCTCGGCCTGCCGCAGCAGCTCGCGCGCCTCGAGCAGCAGCACCCGGCCCGCGTCGGACAGCTGCGCGTTGCGGCGCGACCGGTCGAACAGCGCCACGCCGAGGTCGACTTCGAGCAGCCCGATGGCCGTGCTCACGGCCGACTGGGCCTTGCCCAGATGGCGCGCCGCGGCCGAGAACGAGCCGCATTCGGCGGTCGTCACGAACTGGCGCAATTGGTCAACGGTCCATTCCATTTCAGTCATCCATCTATTTTTCAGATGAATTCCATCTTTATTCATTCATTTCAATGACGCAAGATGGCGCCATGACGAATGTGAACAACAAGACGACACCGGCGTTCGAACTGAGCTGGTGCAGCGATCCTTCCCAGGCGCAGGCGTTGACCGCCCTGTTCCTGCAGCAACTTTCGCCTGCCTACATCTCGCACTCTGAGCTGCAGGAGCAGCGCGCCATTGCGATCGGCGAATGGCGCCCCGACCTGCCCGCCGTCTTCGAGACCCAGCTGCGCGAAACACTGGCGCTAGCCCCGGCCACCGCCAACGCACGCGTGGCCGTCGCGCGAGCCGACGGCGCACTGGCCGGCTTCGCGCTGGTCTCGATCGACGACACCCGTCGCGCCGCGCGCAGCTTCGCGACGCTCGACGACCTCGTCGTTGATGCGCGCTTCCAGGGCATGGGCCTGGGCGGGCAACTGTTCGACTGGGTCTGCGCCGAGCTGCAGCATCGCGGCGTCCAGCGCCTCTTTCTCGAAAGCGGCATCGGCAACACCCGCGCGCACGACTTCTTCCACGCACGCGGCTGCACGACGGTGTCCGTGACGATGCTCAAGGAACTGGACGGCACCACCGCACAGTCGCACGCCCGGAGGGCCACGCCATGAACGGCTTGAACCCCACCGCCAAGAAATGGATCACGCTCGGCATCGTCTCGATGGCGCTGCTGCTGATCGTGGTCGCCATGACCGTGCTCTACACCGCGCTGCCCACGCTCACGCACGACCTGGCCGCATCGGCCACCGAGAAGCTGTGGATCCTCAACGCGTACACGGTGGTCGTCTCCGGCTTCCTGCTGGGCATGGGCGCGCTGGGCGACCGCGTGGGCTACCGGCGCATGTTCGTCGCGGGCCTGGCCGTGTTCGGCGTGGCCTCGCTGTGCGCGGCCTACGCGCCGAACCCGGCCGTCCTCATCGCCGCGCGGGCCCTGCTGGGCGTGGGCGCGTCGATGATGATGCCGGCCACGCTGGCGATCCTGCGGCTGGTGTTCACCGACGAGCGCGAGCGCGCCGTGGCCATCGGCGTGTGGGCCTCGGTGGCCTCGGGCGGCGCAGCGCTGGGGCCGGTCGTGGGCGGCGTGCTGCTCGAATACTTCTGGTGGGGTTCGGTGTTTCTCATCAACGTGCCCGTGGTGGTGCTCGCGCTGGTGCTGGCCCTGTGGCTGCTGCCGACGCAGAAGAACACCGGCACGCGCCCGTGGGACTTCATCGGCTCGGTGCAGGTGCTGGTGGGGCTGGTCTTCCTCGTGCTGACCATCAAGGAACTCACGAAGTTCGCGCCCTCGGTCACGACGGCCGCCATCACCGGCGCGCTCGCCGCGGTGGCCATGGCCCTCTTCGTGCGGCGTCAGCGGCGCAGCAGCGCGCCGCTGATCGACTTCCGCCTGTTCCGCAACGCGTACTTCTCGGGCGGCGTGATCGCGGCGATCGTGGCCTCGGTGGCGCTGATCGGCGTCGAGCTGGTGTTCAGCCAGCGGCTGCAGCTGGTGGTCGGCCTCACGCCGCTGCAGGCGGGCCTCACCCTGCTGCCGCTGCCGCTGGCCGCCTTCGTGGCGGGGCCGCTCGCGGGCCTGCTGCTGGCGCGCATCGGCTCGCGCCCCGTCATCCTCGGCGGCCTCGTCACCACGGCGCTCGCGCTGTGCGCGCTGGCACTGGCGGTCGATGCCGCAGGCCTGCTCAAGCCGGCCATCCTGGTGCTGCTGGGGCTGGGCGTGGGTGCGACCATCACGGCGGCGTCCAACGCAGTCATGAACAACGCGCCCGTCGAACATGCCGGCATGGCGGCGTCGATCGAAGAGGTGTCGTACGAACTCGGCGGCGTGCTGGGCATCGCGCTGCTGGGCAGCGTGCTCTCGTCGAGCTACACGGCCGCACTGGTCATCCCCGAGGGCCTGGCCGTGCCGACCTCGGCGAGCGACAGCATCGACGCCGCGCTGCTGACCGCCGAGACGCTGCCTGCACCCGTCGCCTCGCAACTCGTGGCGCTCGCGCACACGGCCTTCGACCAGGCCTTCTTCTCGGTGATGACCGTGGCCGTGCTGATCGTGGTCGCAGCGGCCTGCGCGGTGGCGTTCCTCGGCTGGCGCGCCCGCCCGACGGGTGCGCAGCGCACGGAGCGCTGCGCGTAACCGGCCTCAGGCGCTCGCGGCTTCGTCGATCAGTGCGGCCACTTCGGCCGGCATCGACGCCAGCGAGGCATGGCTGGCTGCCAGCGTGATGACCTTCTTCGCGCCAAGCCGCGCCGACATGCGCTCCTGGTTCACCGGCGAGATCATGCGGTCCTCGCTCGAAATCTGGTACCACGACGGCTTCTTCTTCCAGGCCGGTGCCGTGATCGTGTCGCCGAAGGTGCTGGCCAGCGGCGCCTTCTGCGTCAGGCCCATCACCAGGCCTTCTTCGGCGCTGAGGTCCTGGCAGAAGCTCTCGTGGTATTTCTCGGGGATCACCCATAAATAGCCGTCGCTGTCGGGCGCCAGGTTGGGCACGGCCACCGGCGGATGTTCCTGCGTGATGCCGCCGGGGCTTTCGCCTGCGTCGGGCGCAAAGGCGGCGATGTAGACCAGCCCGACCACGTTGGGCATGTCTCCGGCCTGCGTGATCACCGCGCCGCCGTACGAGTGGCCGACCAACAGCACCGGCCCCTGCACCTGCGCCACCATCTTGCGTGTGCGCTCGGCGTCGTCGGCCAGCGAGGTCAGCGGCAGCTCGACCGCGCGGATGGCCGTGTGGCCCTTGCGCAAGAGTTCGACGATGACGTTGTGCCAGTGTGCGGCGCCGCCCCAGAAACCATGGACCAGCACGACCGTCGGTTTGTTGTTGCTCATGATTCGCCACCTTCCAGTGAAGAAATAAGACGCCGAGCCGCCGGAATGGCGGGCCGGGAAGGTCTTATACGCCTGCGCCCTGCCCGCGTTGTGACAAGCCCCTCACCCCGTGCGGACCAGCCCCTGCAGCGCGTCGAGCGACAGCAGCTCGATGCGCCCGTAGCCCAGCGACACCACGCCTTCGGTGGCCAGCGCGTTGAGCTCCTTCGACAGCGTCTGGCGCGTCACGCCGAGCATCATGGCCAGCGCCTCTTGCGACAGCATGAGTTCGTGCCGCAGGTGCACCGACTGCGTGGCATCGCCGCGCGCCAGCACCAGCAGCCGGTGCGCCACGCGCGCCCGCAGGCTGCGCAAGGTGGCGTCTTCGGCCAGACCGTAGAGCATGCGCACGCGCGCGGCCAGCATGGCGGCGATGGCGTTGGAAAACGCCACGTCGCGCATCTGCCGCGCAAAGGCATCGGGCGACACCACCAAGAGGTCGAGCGCCTCGAGCGCGGTGGCGTCGTGCGTGCGCGGCGAGCCGTCGATGAGCGTGATCTCGCCGAACCAGTTGCCCGGCTCCAGCACCGCCAGGATGGCCTCGCGCCCGTCCTGGCGCAGCGACGAGATCTTGATCGTGCCCGCCACCAGCCCGTAGAAACCGCCGCCCGCCGCATGGATCGGGTCGCCCTGGCGGAACACCATGGTGCCGCGCCGCACATGCAGCAACTCAGCCGCGCCCAGCAGCGCGTCGCGTTGCGCGCGCGGCATGCTGGTGAACCAGGGGTTGCCGTCGAGCGCGGCGCGGTGCGCGGCCGACAGGCGCGGCTTGGTCGAGGTGGCCATGGAGGGAAAAAAGGCGCCTGAGGCGGGTTTACCAGAACCTCGCATTGTCAAATTCTTGACAGTTGAAGGTCAAGCGCAGGTCTACAGTGGCCGCCATCCCCCCAAGAACGGAGACCCCACACGATGAACGCACGGGCAAGTTTCAAGCGCATGCAGGACAGCACGTGCGAAGACTGGCAACTGATCGGCGGCGAGTTCATGCAGTTCACGGGCGGCCTGCCCGCGCGCGTGATCAAGCACCTGCAGATCCTCGAAGGCGACTACGGCGGCTTTCCGGTCGACCGCTACACGCACTCGCTGCAGACCGCCACGCGCGCGCTGCGCGACGGCCGCGACGAGGAGTACGTGGTGTGCGCACTGCTGCACGACATCGGCGACACGCTCGGCAGCTTCAACCACCCCGACATTGCCGCCGCGATCCTCAAGCCCTTCGTGAGCGAAGCCAACCACTGGATGGTGCAGAACCACGGCATCTTCCAGGGCCACTACTTCTTCCACCACATCGGGCTGGACCGCGACATGCGCGACAACTTCAAGGACCACCCGCACTACGAGCGCACGGCCGAGTTCTGCGCGCTCTACGACAACCCGGCCTTCGACCCGAAGGCCGAGACCCTGCCCATCAGCGAGTTCGAGCCCATGCTGCGCCGCCTGATGGCGCAGCCCAAGCAGAGCGTCTACAAGACCGTGCTGCAAGAGCCGACCACCGCTTGATCAAGACAAAGGACACCCCCATGAACGCCACCTCCGCCTCCGAAATCCAGAAGCTCGTCTCCGCCGAAGAATGGCAGCTGCGCGTCGACCTCGCCGCCTGCTACCGCCTGGTGGCGCTGTACGGCTGGAGCGACCTCGTCTTCACGCACATCAGCGCGCGCGTGCCCGGCCCCGAGCACCACTTCCTGATCAACCCCTACGGCCTGATGTTCGACGAGATCACGGCGTCGAGCCTGGTCAAGGTCGACCAGCAGTGCAACAAGATCATCGACTCGCCCTACCCCGTGAACCCGGCGGGCTTCGTGATCCACAGCGCCGTGCATGCCGCGCGCGAAGACATCCAGTGCGTGCTGCACACCCACACCCGGGCCGGCATCGCCGTGAGCGCGCAGAAGAACGGCGTGCTGCCCATCAGCCAGCAGTCGACCTTCGTGCTGGCCTCGCTGGCCTACCACGACTACGAAGGCGTGGCCTTCCGCGACGACGAGAAGCCGCGCCTGCAGGCCGACATGGGCCATGCCAACTTCCTCATGCTGCGCAACCACGGCCTGCTGACCTGCGGCAAGACCATTGCCGACGCCTTCCTTTCGATGTACACCTTCGAGAACACCTGCCAGATCCAGATCGCCGCGCAGGCCGGCGGCGGTGAACTCACGCACGTGGACCCGAGGATCATCGACGGCGTGGGCCAGGCCATGAAGGTGCAAAGCGGCGGCCTGGGCGGCATGTTCGTCTGGCCTTCGCTGATCCGCAAACTCGACCGCATCGACGACAGCTACAAACAATAAGACAGACGTCGATCCCGGTTTCCACGGCTGCCAGCGCCCGCGCGACGGGTGCCGGCAGCCATTTTTTTAAGCAGAAGAACCCAAGAGGAGACACCACCGCATGGACACCACGCTCATCGTGACCCGGTTCCTGTTCGGCGCGCTCGCGCTCGTGATGTTCGGACTGGGGCTGTCGCTCTCGCTCGAGGATTTCCGGCGCCTGTTCAAGCATCCGAAGGCCGTGACCATCGCGCTCGTGCTGCAGGTCATCGGCCTGCCGCTGGCCTGCTACGCGATCATCGTGGGCTTCGGCCTGTCGCCGGTGTTCGCCATCGGGCTCATGCTGCTGGCGGCCTCGCCGGGCGGCATCTCGGCCAACCTGTTCTCGCACCTGTTCGGCGGCAACGTGGCGATGAACATCTCGCTCACGGCCGTGAACACGCTGCTGTCGATCGTCACGCTGCCGCTCATCGCCAACTGGGCCATCGGCCATTTCGCGCAAAGCGGCCAGGTGGTGCCGCTGCAGACGCGCAAGCTGGTCGAGGTGATCGCCATCGTGCTGGTGCCGGTGGCCATCGGCATGGTGGTCGCGTCGCGAAAGCCCGGCTTCGCGGCGCGCATGGAAAAGCCGACCAAGATCTTCAGCGCCGTGGTGCTCGCGGTGGTCACGGTGCTCGCCATCGCCAACGAGTGGAAGAACATCACCACCACCTTCGCCGAGATCGGCGTGCCGGTGCTGCTGTTCAACCTCGTGAGCCTGCTCGCGGGCTACTACCTGAGCCGTGCGGCCGGCCTCGACAAGCCGCTGGCCACCGCCATCAGCTACGAGATCGGCATCCACAACTCCACGCTGGCCATCTTCATCGCGGTGAGCGTGCTCGGGAGTTTTCCGCTCGCGCTGCCGGCCGCGATCTACTCGGTGGTGATGTACATCACGGCCCCGCTGTTCGGATGGTTGCTGCTGCGGCGCGGCCAACCGGCGGTCGTGCCTGCGCCATGATGCGCGCATGGAACTGAGACAACTGCGCTACTTCGTCAAGGTCTGCGAGCTGCGCAGCATGGGCCGCGCGGCGGTGGAGCTGGGGGTCGTCACCTCGGCATTGAGCCAGCAGATCAGCCGGCTCGAGAGCGAGCTCTCGACGCGGCTGTTGCGCCGCCATTCGACCGGCGTCACGCCCACCGATGCGGGCCTGGCCTTCCTGCACCAGGCACAGCTCACGCTGCGCCACGCCGACGACGCGGTGCGCGCCGCGCAGCAGGCGCGCCTGTCGGGCCATGTGAGCGTGGGCCTGGCGCCCACCACCGCCACCGTTCTGGGCGTGCCGCTCATGCAGGCCATGCAGGCGCGCTACCCCGAGGTGCGGCTGCACATGGTCGAGGCACTGTCGGGCCATCTCACGACCATGCTGCATGCACGCCAGCTCGACCTGGCGGTGCTGTTCCAGACCGACACGCCGCGGCGCTGGAGCGTGGCGCCGCTGCTGGCCGAAAAGCTCTTCGTGATCGCCTCGCCCACGCTGACGCCGCGCCCCAAGGGTGCGAAGGTGCGGCTGTCGCAACTGGCCGAGGTGCCGCTGATCTTGCCCAGCGGCAGCCACGGCCTGCGCGCCACGCTGATGGCCGCCTTTGCGCGGGCGCGCGTGGCACCGCGCATCGTGGCCGAGGTCGACGGCCTGGCGCTGCTGATGGACGCGGTGCGCGCCGGCCACGGCGCCACCATCCAGCCCGGCGCCGCCACCGCGCGGCACGACCGCGACGACCTCGAACTCACACAAATCTCCGACGCCCACGTTGGGCGCCGCAACCTGCTCGTGAGCCTGTCGGACGACGAGCTCTCGCCCGCCGCGCTGGCCGCGCGCGTGGTGGTCACCGAAACGGCTCGCACACTGGTGAGCGAAGGCCGCTGGGCCGGCGCAAGTCTTCTCGAAAGCTGAACACCTGTTGCCTCAATCGGCCTTTCGCGTGAAGGCCATGCCCCCTAAAGTCTCCTGCATTCCAAGGAGACCCACGAGTGATAGACGTACTGGTTGCCGGTGGCGGCAATGCCGCGCTGTGCGCCGCGCTGATGGCGCGCGAGGCCGGCGCTTCGGTGCTGCTGCTGGAGGCCTCGCCCAAGGCATGGCGCGGCGGCAATTCGCAGCACACCCGCAACCTGCGCTGCATGCACAACGCGCCGCAGG
>NZ_CALRZC010000141.1:0-22092 GCF_943372545.1 Variovorax sp. YR752
AACTTCAATGCGCCGCCGGCGGGGCTCTTGTTGCGATAGAACTTCGAACGGTTCGCACCGCCGGCGATGAACAGCGAGGGCTGTCCGCTGCCGTCGCAATCGAGTGCCGCCACGCCGCCCCCGACCATGTACTCCCAGTCGCCGTCGAAGCGGCTCTGGATGCCCGCGGCATCGGTCTCGTCGATCAACTTCGGCACCGCCGGCGCGGCCGCCACCAGCGGTGCGCACAGCGCGAGCAGGACGGCTGCTGCGCTGCGCATCCTCAGGCCGCCTTCGCCTTCGGCTTCTGGCCGAGGATGATCATGCCGAGCACGTCGTCCTGCGTGACGTCGGGGATGTTCACGGTGTCGACCACCTGGCCGTTCTTCATCACCGTGGCGCGGTCGCAGACCTCGAACACGTCGGCCATGTCGTGGCTGATCAGGAAGATGCCGATGCCCTGTTCCTTCAGCCGCGCGATGGTGTCCAGCACCATGCGCGTCTCGGCCGGGCCGAGTGCCGCGCAGGGCTCGTCCATGATCAGGATGCGCGCGTTGAAGTAGAGCGCGCGGGCGATCGCCACCGTCTGCCGCTGGCCGCCGGACATCGCCCGCACCGGCTTGCGCAGGTCGGTGAAGTTCGGGTTCAGGCGCTGGATCACCTGCCGCGCCTCATGCTCCATGCGGTCGGCATCGAGCGTGCGCCACGGCGTCAGCAGCTCGCGGCCGAGGAACAGGTTGGACGGCGCGTCGAGGTTCTCGGCCAGCGCCAGCGTCTGGTGGATGGTCTCGATGCCGGCGGCGCGCGCTTCGCGCGGCGTGTTGAAGCGGTGCTCCTGGCCGTGCACGATGATGTGGCCGTCGTCCGGCGGGTAGACGCCCGACAGCACCTTGATCAGCGTGCTCTTGCCGGCGCCGTTGTGGCCGAGCAGGCCGACCACCTCGCCGGCGTGCAGGTTGCAGCTGGCGCGCTCGACCGCGTGGATTCCGCCGAAGCGCTTGGACACGCCCTGCACGTCGACGACGAGTTCGGGTGCTGTGCTCATTTGCCCTGCCTGCGGTTGTAGACCACGTCGAACCAGACGGCGGCGATCAGGATCATGCCGATGAAGATCTGCCGCATCGGGCTGGAGACGTCCATCAGCACCATGCCGTTGTCCAGGCTCTGGATCAGCAGCGCGCCGACGATGGCGCCGGCGATCGTGCCGGTGCCGCCGGCCAGCGAGGTGCCGCCGATCACCGTCGCGGCGATCACGTACAGCTCGGCCATCTGGCCGATCGAGTGTGTGCCCGAATTCAGCCGCGAGGTGGTGATCACCGCGGCGACCGCCGACAGCGCGCCCATCAGGCCGAACAGCATCAGCAGCACGCGCTTGGTCGGCAGGCCGGAGAGCAGCGCCGCTTCCGGGTTGCCGCCGTAGGCGAAGACGTAGCGGCCGAAGCGCGTCTTCTGCGCGATCACGCTGAGCACCGCGGCCACCGCGATCAGGATCAGCACCGGCACGGCGATGCCCTTGCCGGGTGGCGTCGCACCTTCGACGCCGGCGGACGGATCGGGGTAGGAACACACCACCGCGACGAAGCCGAGGACGGCTGCGCAGGTGATGCCGACCTTGGTCGCATCGGCCCAGGCCGGCGCCATCGCCGCACCGTAGCGGGCGCGCGAACGGCGCGCGCTGAGGGCACCGGCGACCACGAGCGCACAGGCGATCGCGCCGACCACCCAGCTCCAGAAGGTGCCGATCGAGCCGCTCACGCCGCCGCCCAGGCGTTGGTAGGTCAGCGACAGCGGGGCGAGCGTCTGCCCGTCGGCGACGAGGAAGGCGCTGCCGCGCCACATCAGGTAGCCGGCCAGCGTGACGACGAAGGCCGGCACCTCGCGGTAGGCCGTCCACCAGCCCTGGAAGGCGCCGATCAGCACGCCGCCGAGCAGGCCCGCGCCGATGCCGACCAGCCACGAGCCGGGTGTCTCCGCACCCAGCCAGGTGACCTGCACCCACGCGATGATCATGCCGGTGACGGCCATCTGCGAGCCGACCGACAGGTCGATCTGCCGCGCCACGATGATGAACACCATGCCGCAGGCCATGATGGCCGTCACGCAGGTCTGGATCGACAGGTTGTAGAGGTTGCGCGGCGACAGGAAGATGCCGTCGGTGGCGATCGCCAGCAGCACCCAGATGACCGCCAGCGCGATGACGAGCGAAGAGAAGCGCGGATCGAAGCCCGCTTTCTCGAACCATGAACGCATGCGCGTTCTCCCGAGAGGCGCGATTCTGTGGGGGGTCGAAGCGGCACCGGCGTGGGGGCGCCGGTGCCTTTCGACGACTACGGACGACTACGACATCACTTGCAGGCTGCCGGCGCCTTGGCCGCGTCCACACCCTGGCAGACCTGGGCCTTGGTGACCCAGCCGGCATCGATCACCGTCTTCAGGTTGTCCCTGGTGATCGGCACGGGCTTGAGGAACACCGAGCGGATCTTCAGCTTCTTGGTGCCGCCGCTCCAGTCGGCCGCGCCCTTCAGGTCGCCGAGCTTGGTGCCGCCGGCCATCTGCGCCGCGAAGGTGCCGGCCGCCTTGCCGAGTTCACGCGCGTCCTTCCACACCGACACGGTCTGCTCGCCGCGCGCCACGCGGTTCAGCGCTGCGACGTCGCCGTCCTGGCCCGACACCGGGATGCCGACCATGTTCTGCGCGCGCAGCGCCGCCACCACGCCGCCGGCGGTGCCGTCGTTGGAGGCGACCACCGCGTCGACCTTGTTGGCGTTCTTGGTCAGGATCTGCTCCATGTTCTTCTGCGCGTTCTCCGGCGCCCAGCCGTCGGTGTACTGCTCGCCGACGATCTTGATGTCGCCCTTGTCGATCGCGGCCTTCAGCACCTCGCGCTGGCCGCCGTTGAGGAAGTCGGCGTTCGGGTCGGTGGGCGAGCCCTTGATGAACACGTAGTTGCCCTTGGGCTTGACCTTCAGCACCTCGCGCGCCTGCATGCGGCCGACCTCGACGTTGTCGAAGGTCAGGTAGAGCACGCCGGTGTCCTGGATCAGGCGGTCGTAGGCGACCACCGGGATCTTCGCTTCCTTGGCCTTGGCGACGGCCGGGCCGATGGCGTCGGCGTCCTGCGCCAGGATGATCAGCGCCTTGGCGCCCTTGGCGATCAGCGCTTCCACGTCGGCGAGCTGCTTCTCGTTGCTGCCCTGCGCATCGGCGGAGATGTACTTGGCGCCGGCGGCTTCCAGTGCGGCCTTGATGGCGGCCTCGTCCTTCTTCCAGCGCTCTTCCTGGAAGTTGGACCAGGACACGCCGATCACCTCGCCCTTGGCCTGCGCGGCCGTGGTGGCGGTGAAGGCTCCGGTGGCGACCAGCGTCGCCGCGAAGATGGCTTTCAGTTTCATGGGTGTTGTCTCCTTGTTGTGGGCGCCCGCCGGGAAGGTTGGACGGTCACGAGACCGCTTGGGGCCGGCATCAGCGGGACGCTGCTCGCACGAAGGCGAGTGATGCCGGTCGGGTGAAATGGGGGAAGGGCTGGCCTCTCCTTCAGAGGTAGTTGCCGACCAGCTGCTCGAGCCGCTCCTGCCGGCCCGAGCGCGGCTGCGGCTCGAGGTCGGTGGCGGCGACCAGCCGGGCCAGGCTGTCCAGCGACTGCTTGCCGGCCAGGATGCTCTTGCCGAGCTTGCCGTTCCAGCCGGCATAACGCTCCTCGAGCTGCGCGGCGAGTGCGCCGTCGGTGATCATCTTCTCGGCCACAAGCAGCGCACGGGCGCACAGGTCCATCGCGCCGGCGTGGCCGGCGATCAGGTCGTCGGGGTCGATCGACTGGCGGCGCAGCTTGGCGTCGAAGTTCAGGCCACCGCTCGTGAAGCCGCCGCCCTGCAGGATGTGGTACAGCGCCAGGGCCACCTGCGGCAGGTTGTTGGGGAACTGGTCGGTGTCCCAGCCGAGCATCTCGTCGCCGCGGTTCATGTCGATCGAACCGAAGATGCCCAGCGCCTGCGCCAGCACGATCTCGTGCTCGAAGGTGTGGCCGGCGAGCAGCGCATGGTTCTGCTCGATGTTGACCTTGACCTCCTTCTCCAGGCCATGCGCCTTGAGGAAGCCGAACACGGTGGCGACGTCGTAGTCGTACTGGTGCTTGGTCGGCTCGGCCGGCTTGGGCTCGATCAGGATCGCGCCCTTGAAGCCGATCTTGTGCTTGTGCTCGACGACCATGGTCAGGAAGCGGCCGAACTGCGCCAGTTCGCGCTTCATGTCGGTGTTGAGCAGGGTCTCGTAGCCTTCGCGGCCGCCCCACAGCACGTAGTTCTCGCCCTTGAGTTCGTGCGTCATCTCGAGCACGTTCTTCACCTGCGCGGCGGCGTAGGCGAACACCTCCGGGTCGGGGTTGGTCGCGGCACCGGCCATGAAGCGGCGGTTGGAGAACAGGTTGGCCGTGCCCCACAGCAGCTTGGTGCCGGTCGCGGCCATCTTCTTCTCGAACACCTCGCCGATGCGGCGCACGTTGAGGTTCGATTCGCGCAGCGTTGCGCCCTCGGGCGCGATGTCGCGGTCGTGGAAGGTGAAGTAGGGCGCACGCAGCAGGCGGAACAGCTCGAAGGCGGTGTCGGCCTTCTGTTTCGCCTGCGCCATCGGGTCGCCGCCGGCGGCGTGCCAGGGGCGCTGGAACGAGTCGCCGCCGAACGGGTCGACGCCGTTCCAGACGAAGCTGTGCCAGTAGCAGACGGCGAAGCGCAGCTGGTCGGCCATGCGCTTGCCCAGCACCTTGCGGTCGGGGTCGTACCAGCGGTAGCCCATCGGGCGCTTGGCGCTCGGCTTGTAGCGGGTGCCTTCGAAGCGCAGCGGCTCCTTCAGCGTGAAGTAGCTCTCGGCAGCGGGTGCAGTGGTCTTGGTCTTCTTCATGGTGTCTTTCAGTCGGACTCAGCGCGCGAGGTCGCGTGCGAGCGGGTAGAGGCGTTGCCAGTCGGCGTGGCGCTGCGCGGGCAGCGCCACCTGGCCGGGGCGGGGGAGGAAGCTGCGCAGCCGCGTGGCCGCTCGCGCGACGGTGATGCCTTCGCCGGCGGCCATGCGCGCCAGCCGTGCGGCGCCGAGCGCACAGCCGATGTCGCTCTCGGCCACCTGGTGCAGCGGGATGCCGAGCACGTCGGCGAGGATCTGCGCCCACAGCGGCGAGCGTGCGCCGCCGCCGATCAGCGAGGCTTCGGCGAGCGTGGTGCCGGCACCGGACAGCGACTGCTGCGCATCGCGCATTGCGTAGGCCACGCCTTCGAGCACGGCCAGCGTCATCTGCGCGCGGGTGGTGTCGGCGGCGAGGCCGAGAAAGCCGCCGCGCACACGCGCGTCGTTGTGCGGCGTGCGCTCGCCGGAGAGGTAGGGCGCGAACCAGACCGGGCTGGCGCCGGTGGCTTCGCTGTCGAGTTCGGCGAGCAGCTCGGCCTCGCTGCGCCCGCAGACCGAGGCCCACCAGGCGAGCGCGGAGGCCGCCGACAGCAGCACGCCCATCTGGTGCCAGGTGTTCGGAACGGCATGGCAGAAGGCATGCACCGCACGCGCCGGGTTGGGTGCGAAGCGAGCCGTCGTGGCCCACAGTACCCCCGAGGTGCCCAGCGACACGAAGGCATCACCCGGATGCACGGCGCCGACGCCGACGGCACCCGCGGCGTTGTCGCCCGCGCCGCCGGCGAGGATGGGCGCACGGCGGAAGCCCCAGCGTGCGACCAGTTCGGGGCGCAGCTGCCCGGCCGGCTCGCTGCCTTCGACCAGGCGCGGCATCTGCTCGAGCCGCATGCCGCAGGCCGCGAGCGCGGCCTCCGACCAGCGCCGCGCACCGACGTCCAGCCACAGCGTGCCCGAGGCGTCGGACATGTCCTCGGCGTACTCGCCGGCCAGACGCCAGCGCAGGTAGGCCTTGGGCAGCAGCACCTTGGCCGTGCGCGCGAAGAGGTCCGGCTGGTGCTTGCGCACCCACAGCAGCTTGGGTGCGGTGAAGCCGGGCATGGCGATGTTGCCGGTGACCTCGCGCAGCGCCGGCCAGTCGCGCTCGAGTTCGGCGCACTCGGCTTCGCTGCGGCCGTCGTTCCACAGGATGCAGGGGCGCAGCACCTCGCCGGCGGCGTCGAGCAGCGTGGCGCCGTGCATCTGGCCGGACAGGCCGATGGCGGTGACCTCGGCCAGTTCGGCGGCATGTCGCGCCTTCAGGTCGTCGAGGCCATCGCAGGTGGCCTGCCACCAGTCTTCCGGCGCCTGCTCGCTGAAGCCCGGCTGCGGGCGGCTGACCTTGAGCGGCCGGCTGCTGTGCGCGAGGACGTGGTCGTGCTCGCCCAGCAGCGCGACCTTCACGCCCGAGGTGCCGATGTCGATGCCGAGCGTGATCATGGGGCGCGGCTCACGGCAGGTTGTCCTTCAGGAAGATGTCGATGCGGATGCGCTCCTGATCCGGCAGCACACGTTCGCCCGACAGGCGCGCCAAGGCGAGGCGGCATGCGGAGCGCACCTCATGGCCGGCATCCTGGTTGATGACGGCGTCGGCGACGCCGTCGAGCAGCGCGCGGCGGGCATGCGGCGTGAGTTCGTGGCAGACCCAGACGACATGCTCCGAGCGCCCGCTGGCCGCCAGTGCCGCCTGGATGCCGCGGTTGCCGGCGCCGATGCTGTACAGGCCGGCCAGCTCGGGCTCGCGGCGCAGCAGCTCGGCGACCAGCGGCTCGGTGCGCTCGCTCAGGTCGTGGCCCTCGATCGGCGCAAGCAACACCAGCTGGGCGTGCTCTGTCGCCATGACCTGTTCGAAGCCGAACAGCCGCTCGGCGTGGTCGCGCAGCGCGCGGCTGCCCAGCACGATGCCGATGCGCCCCGGGCGTTTGCCGACGAAGCGGCCGAGCAGGGTGGCCGCAGTGCGGCCGGCGGAGACGTTGTCGATGCCGACGAAGTGCGCGCGGCGTGAACTCGGCACGTCGGAGACCAGCGTGATCACCTCGGTGCCGCGGGCGACCAGGTCATCGATCGCGGCGCGCACCTGCGGGTGGTCCAGGGCCATCACGACGACCGCGTCGAAGCTCTCGTCGAGCGAGTGGAGGTGGTCCGCCAGCGCCTGCGGCGAGAACACGTCGACCGTCTGCGTCACGGCGATCGCGCGCTGCTCGGCCAGCCACGGTGCCATCGCCTGCACCTGCTGGCTGAGCAGGGAGACGAAGGTGTTGGTGCCCGAGGGCAGCACGAAGGCCAGCCGCAGCGTGCGGCTGCGTGCCAGGCGCGCGGCGGCCGGGTCGGGCCGGTAGCCGAGCTCGTGCACCGCGGCATTGACGCGCTCCACGGTACGCGCCCGCACGCCCGCACGGCCGTGCAGCACGCGGTCCACCGTGGCCAGGCTCACGCCGGCCACACGGGCGACGTCCTGCAGGCTGGCACGGGGGATTGTTTCCATGCCGCGAATGCTAGTGACTTGAAATGAGGTGCGCAACTCATTGCACTGCGGAACACCTCATGGCTTTCCCCAGTGCTCGACGGGCGCTTCCAAGGTCAGCGCGGTCCGCGATGGATCGGCAATGCAGGGGTCAGGAACCGCGGGGGCCCAGATGCCGCTGCAGAACGCAGGCCAGTGCTTCACCGGTGACCGGCTTGGGCAGGTAGTCGTTCATCCCGGCCGCGTCGCAGCGCTGGCGGTCCTCCGCGAGCGCGTGCGCCGTCAGCGCGATGATGGGCACCTGGGCGCGCGGATGCCCGGACGATCGGATTTGTCGCGTCGCCTCGTAGCCATCCATGACCGGCATCTGGCAATCCATCAGCACCACGTCGATGTCGAGCGCCTGAACGGCCGCCACCGCCTGGGCGCCGTCCTTGGCCAGCGTGACCGTCATGCCCAGCCGCTCGAGCATGGCCTGCACCACCATGCAGTTGACGGCGTTGTCCTCCACCACAAGAACGCGTGCCGGACGCGGCCCGACCGGGCTGGCATCAGCCCCCTCGGATGCGCTGGTCGCCACCGCGGTGGGGTCGGGGTCGAGCGCCGCTTCCAGCGGCACGTCGAACCAGAAGCTGCTGCCGCGCCCTGGCGCACTGTCGGCATGGATCGAGCCGCCCATCAGCTCGACCAGGTGCTTGCAGATCACGAGGCCGAGCCCGCTGCCGCCGAACCGGCGGGTGGTGGAACTGTCGGCCTGCGAGAAGCGCTGGAACAGCTGGGCCATCTGCTCGGACGTCATGCCGATCCCGGAGTCATGCACCGACACCCGGATCCAGGGGCGGCCATCCCCGTCGGGCGGCGCGGCTGGCTCGGCGCGCAGGGTGACGGTCCCGGCGCTCGTGAACTTGAGCGCATTGCCCAGCAGGTTCGTCACGACCTGTCTCAGCCGCGTGGGGTCGCCACTGACACGTGGCAGTGCCTGCAATCCGATCGCGGTCTGAACCGATACACCGCGTGCCAGGCCGAGCTCACGGTAGATCGTCGCCACGCCCGCGAGCAGCAATGCCGGGTCGAAGTCGACGCGCTCGAGCCCGACCTTGCCCTCCTCGATCTTGGACAGGTCGAGGATGTCGCCCAGCAGGTCGTGCAAGGCATGGGCCGCCGTCGAGAGGGCCTGCGCGTAGCGCGCTTGGGTGGCATCCAGCGGGGTGGCCTGCAGCAGTTCCGCCATGCCGAGGATGCCGTTCATGGGCGTGCGGATCTCGTGGCTCATGTTGGCCAGGAAGCGGCTCTTGGCCTGGCTTGCCTCCACCGCCACCTGGCGCGCCTGTTCGCGCGCGGCCGCCACCGACGAGGCCTCGAGGCGCAGGCGCGTCATGTCCGTCCAGTCGCGGCAGCTGCGCCAGCTTTCCTGCGTGAGCACCACGCCGTAGACGAGCAGGCTGACCACCACGATCCACGCGTCCTCGTACCCCGACCAGAGCGCGTGCCCGATCACCGGCAGCAGCATCGTCAGGAAGTTCAGCATGGCCGTGCGCAGGCTGCTGACCAGGATGAACACGCCGATCGCCGTGATGCACATCACGCTGGCGAACAGCAGGGCGCGCAGCATGGTGTCCGGCACAGCCGGCACGAACACCAGGGCGATCACGCCCCAGCACAGGTTGTCGAGCGTGATCAGCACGTCGAATCGCGTCTGCCAGTAGCCCAGCCGCTGCGCTCGCAGGGGATCCCGCTCGAAGCGACCGGTCTCGGCAACCCGCACGACGCTGATGGTCAGCCGCGCCAGCAGCCAGCCGAGAACCCAGGACGTGCTGATGTGGGCCCACATGGCATAGGCCACCACCAGCGCGAAGACGACCGCACCCGCCTGGGGCTGCGGTGCAAGACGGTAGATGGCGCTCACGCGGGCAAGCGCGATCTCCGCGTCGATCAGACGCGGTGATTCCAACGGTGGTGTTGCGGGAGTCGAAGTCATGCAGGAAGGCCAGGCAGCCCCGGACGCGCCTCCGTCCCGGACTGCCAAGCCGCCATGGTTGCGCGGATATCGGCAATCGTGGCCGGCACATGAAGGCAGGCGGTGACGCATGCGACGTCATGCACGGCGCGCGTGCGCAAGTCGGCAGGCGAAGGTCGCCGCCGGCGACCGCTGCTGCCGGTGGCCCGGCGTCGGCCGCGCCAACGCCGATACGACGCCCGGTGCGTCTCGCGCAGGAAGAACGCCCGGCCGGCGGCGCCCCGGCCGCTGCCGCGCTGGATCAGCGCTGCCCTTCGGTCAGCGTGTCGAGCTGGAAGCGGCCGCTCTTGTCGACCAGCCAGATGTCCAGGTACTTGGTGCCACCCATGCGTTTCGGCGCAGGCAGCGGCGAAGCCGCGCGGATCATCTGGCGCACGCGTTCGGTGACGTCCGGCGCGTGGCTGGGCGTGCGGATCATGTTCACGTCGCGCACGTTGCCGGCGTCGTCGAGATCGACTTCGGCGACGACGATGGCGTGGATCAGCGGCGGCAGCTTGCCCTTGTAGATCTGGTCGCGGTAGGCCGCGTAGATGTGCCGCGCGCCGTCCTTGCGGTAGGCCTTGGCGTCGGCGGCCGTCGAGGCGTCCGGTGCCGCCGCGATGGCGGGGGCGGGGTGGGCCAGCAGGACGCCGGCAGCAAGGAGGGCGGCAAACGCAAGCTTCATGGACGGTCTCCGACGGAGTGGGTGAAGCCACTCTGCCTGCCGGCCATTCGCCGCGGTGGGGCGGAAGTCACGCCGCGCGCTGCCGCATCCGATCGTTACGCAGCAGGTGACCGGAAGCGTCAATTCGTGCCGGAACTCGGCACCCCGACGGCGCTGCGGTAAGCGTGCCAGGACGCATGGCCGAGCACCGGGCCGACCACCAGCAGGCCGAGGAAGCCCGGCAGCATCGCCAGCACCACCAGCAGCGTGATCAGCGCGCCCCAGACCAGCATCACGCCGGGCTGGGTCAGGCACAGGCGCAGGCTGGTCAGGCCGGCGCTGACCGCATCGACCGAGCGGTCCAGGATCATCGGCATCGAGACCACGCTGATCGCGAAGATCAGCCCGGCGAACAGCGCACCGACGCCGAGGTAGGCGACGATGAAGCCGATGTTCTCCGGGTCGAGCAGCGCCAGCAGCGAGCCCTTGAAGTCGGGCATGCCGTCGAAGCTGACCGCGAAGATGATCAGCGAGGCGCGGCCCCAGATCATCTCGAGGATCAGCAGCACGCCACCGAAGATGGCCATCGTGCCGGTGCGTGTGTCCCAGGCGGTCAGCGAGGCGCCGAGGTCGGGCGTCTCGCCCTGCTCGAGCTTGCGGCTGACGTCATACAGGCCGAGGCAGAGGAACGGCCCCATCAGCAGGAAGCCGGCCGACAGCGCCAGCACCCAGGCCGGTGCGGTGCGGTACATCCACAGCAGCAGCCAGCCCATCACCGCGAAGCACACGCCGTAGAACAGGCCGATGCCCGGTGCGCGGCGGAAGTCGCGCCAGCCCAGCGCCAGCCAGCGCAGCGGGTCGTCGCCGCGCAGCGTGCGCAGCGGCAGGTCGAGGATGGAGCTCGGGGTCTCGGCGGTCTGGTCGTCCATGGCTGCGCATTGGGCCGTGCGATCGGCAGCGGCGCATCCGGGTGCGCCCTAGCGACGATTGATGCGCATCAATCGTCGTCGTCGCGGTGGTGCGTGCTGCGCCAGATCGAACGCACCAGCCACACGCCGCCGAGCGCTGCGCCACAGAAGCCGAGAAAGCCGAAGGCCGGCAGGCCGAACAGCGTCGGTCCGGCCTGCACGGTCATCACGATCGACGAGCCGATGATCAACGCGGCGATCACCAGCGCCAGCGAGAGCCGATTGGCGGCGCGGTCGAGCTGGTCGCCGACACGCTTGAGGTGCGCCAGGTCGATGTGCAGCTGCATGCGGCCGCGGCGCAGGTTGCGCATCGCGCGCGCGACGTCGTGCGGCAACCGCTCGACCATTCCGAAGGCGTCGCGCAGCGTGCGCCAGGCGCGCTGGCCGATGGCCTTGGGCTTGTAGCGCGCGCGCAGCACCTGGCGCAGCAGCGGCAGCGCCTCGCTGGCCATGTGGAAGCCGGGGTCGAGCCCGCGCCCCATGCCTTCGAGCGAGATGAAGGCCTTGATCAGCAGGGCCAGGTCGGCGGGCAGGGCGAGGCGGTGCTCGCGCAGGATGGTGGTCACGTCGGCGAGCATCTGCCCGAGGTGCAGGTCGGCCAGGGGCGTGCCGTGGTACTGGTCGACGAAGGCCTCGATCTCGCCTTCCAGCGCGCTCAGGTTGGCGCCGTGGTCGTCACCGGTCCAGTCCAGCAGCACATCGGCCACCGCCTGCGGCTCGCGTTCGACCAGGCCGAGCAGCAGCGCCAGCAGCTCCTCGCGGCGCCGCGAGGTCAGCCGGCCGATCATGCCGAAGTCGATGAAGGCGAGCCGGTTGCCGGGAAGGTAGAAGACGTTGCCCGGATGCGGGTCGGCATGGAAGAAGCCGTCCTCGACGATCATCTTCAGCACCGCCTGCGCGCCGCGGCGCGCCAGCAGCGGCCGGTCCAGGCCTTCGGCGCTGACGCGTTCCAGGTCGCTGCCCGGAATGCCCTCGATGAACTGCTGCACGTTGACCCGCTCGCGCGTGTGCTCCCAGTGCACCTTCGGGATCAGCACATGCGGCAGTACTGCCAGGTTGCCGGCGATGCGCTCGGCGTTGTGGCACTCGGCCGCCAGGTCCATCTCGCGTTGCAGCGAGCGTGCCAGTTCGCGCACCAGCTGCCGCGGGCGGTAGGGTTGCAGCGCCGGGATCTCGGTCTCGGCCATCGCGGCGAGGCGGTCGAGCAGGCGCAGGTCGGCCTCGACGATGGTGCGGATGCCGGGGCGGCGGATCTTCACCACCACCTCGGCGCCGTCCTTCAGCCGTGCGCGATGCACCTGGGCGATCGAGGCGGCGGCCAGCGGCTCGGCCTCGAAGCGGTCGAACACCGCCTCGGGTTCGTCACCGAGGTCTTCGCGCAGCTGCTCGCGCAGCGCATCGAGCGGGACGGCCGGCACCTGGCTGTGCAGGCGCGAGAACTCGGCGATCCAGTCGGGGCCGAACAGGTCGGCGCGGCCGGCCAGGATCTGGCCGAGCTTGACGAAGGTCGGCCCCAGTTCCTCCAGCGCCAGGCGCACCTGCACCGGCGGCTCCAGGCGCGCCAGGTCGGCGGCGTGGTCCCTGTGCAGCACCTGGCCGGCGCGCTCCAGCGCGTCGGCCAGGCCGAGGCGGCGCACCGTGTCGCCAAAGCCATGCCGGACGAGCACGCCGGCGATCTCGTTCAGCCGGCCCAGGTCACGGGCGGCCCCCAGCGTCTCGATCAGCATGGCGTGAAGTATGGCGCGGTGCCACCGCACGAGGGATTGACCTCGGATAGGTCGGCATGCCGCAATGCACCATGGTTACAAAAGTGAAGCCCATGCGCCGTCCGACCCTCCCGACCCTGGCCTGCCTGCTCGTTGCTGCCCTGTCCGCCTCGGCCCAGGCCGCACCACTTCCCAAGAGCGACACCGAGCGCGCCTGCTGGCAGCGCTACACGCGCGAACGCACGCGGCTGGACCTGAAAGAACTGACGGCAGTGAGCTTCACCAACCTGCGTAACGGCTACCGCGTGCGCAGCCCCTTCCTGGTCGAGTTCGGCATCAAGGGCATGGGCGTGGTGCCGGCCGGCAAGGCACTGCAAGGCACGGGGCACCACCACATCCTCGTCAACACACGCATGCCGCCCTCGGTGACCGAGAAGCTGCCCTTCAACGACGGGCACAAGCACTTCGGCAAAGGTCAGACCTTCGCCGTGCTCGACCTGCCACCCGGCAGGCACACGCTGCGGCTGCTGTTTGCCGACCACGAGCACCGGCCGTACTTCGTCTTCAGCCCGGAGATCACCGTCGAGGTGACGGGCAAGCGCACGGCCGAGCCGCTGAAGATCGATGCGGCCGAGTTCGAGGCCAGCTGCGCCGCCTGGTACCAGGACGAACAGGCCCGGCCGCGCGGCCCTGGCGAATGGGTGACGGTCACGAACGTGCGCGATGGCGAGGCCCTGGTCAGTCCGTTCACGCTGCAGTTCGGCGTCGAGGGCTTCGGCGTCTGCGCCAAGGGCCAGACGGCCGACCGCAGCGGCCACTTCATGCTCGACGTGCTGCAGCAGGGCCGGATCGTGCAGGCCATGGACCTGTCCAACGGCGCGACGCAGGCCAACGTCTTCGTGCCGGTGGGCAGCTACCAGCTGAAGCTGCGCTTCGTCGACGGCAAGACGCAGCGCGACCTGCTGCCGCCGCACGAGCAGAACGTCGTGGTCACGGTGCAGGAGCGGCTCTGATCAGCTTCTGCGCACGCGCAGGATCTCGTCGAGGATCAGCAGTGCGGCACCGACGGTGATCGCGCTGTCGGCGATGTTGAACGACGGGAAGTACCAGCCGCCGTAGTGCACCTGGATGAAGTCGACCACGTAGCCATGCAGCAGGCGGTCGACCACGTTGCCGAGCGCGCCGCCGAGGATCAGCGACAGCGCCCAGGAGAACAAGCGCTGCCCGCCGTGGCTGCGCAGCATCCAGACGATGAACACCGCCGCGGCGAAGCCCAGGCCGACGAAGAACCAGCGCTGCCAGCCCGACGCCCCCGCGAGGAAGGAGAAGGCCGCGCCGGTGTTGTGCACGCGCACGACGTTGAAGAACGAGGTGACGGTGCGGCTGTCGCCGAGCTGGAAGTAGCCGAGGATCAGCGTCTTGGTGAACTGGTCGAGCAGGATGATGGCCAGCGCGATGGCCAGCCAGGGCAGCAGCGACGAGCCGGTGGAGGACTTCTGCCACGCCATGCTCAGGCCACCTTTCGCGCTTCGCCTGCGCCGTGCAGGTTGCTGGTGCAGCGGCCGCAGATCGTCGGGTGCGCCGGGTCGTGGCCGACGTCGTCGCGCCAATGCCAGCAGCGCTCGCACTTCTGCGCGCTCGATGGCGTGACTTGCACTGCCAGTTCCGCTCCTTCGGCCAGCGCCACCACCGAGGTGATGGTGACGAAGCGCAGGTCGTCGCCCAGCGCGGCGAGCAGCGCATGGTCGGCCGCGTTGGCGGTGATCTTCAGGTTGGCCTGCAGCGACGAGCCGACCTGGCCCGCGGTGCGCACCGCCTCGATCTCCTTGTTGGCGAGGTCGCGGATCTCGCGGATGCGCGTCCACTTCGCCAGCAGCGCCTCGTCCGGCGTCTCGAACTTCCAGTAGGTTTCGGTGAAGATCGATGGTGACGCGCCCGGCGCGAATACCTTCCAGGCCTCCTCGGCCGTGAAGCTGAGGAAGGGCGCCATCCAGCGCAGCATCGCGTGCGTCAACTGCCACAGCGCGGTCTGCGCCGAGCGGCGCGCCAGCGACTTCGGTGCGGTGGTGTAGAGCCGATCCTTCAGCACGTCGAGGTAGAAGGCACCCAGGTCTTCGGAGCAGAACACCTGCAGCTTGGCCACCACCGGGTGGAACTCGTAGACCTCGTAGTGCGCCAGCACCTCGGCCTGGAACTGCGCCGCGCGCGCGAGTGCCCAGCGGTCGATCTCCAGCATCTCGGCCGGTGCCACCGCATCCTTGGCCGGATCGAAGTCGCTGGTGTTGGCGAGCAGGAAGCGCAGCGTGTTGCGGATGCGGCGGTAGGCATCGACGACGCGGGCAAGGATCTTGTCGTCGCCGGCGATGTCGCCCGAGTAGTCGGACGCCGCCACCCACAGGCGGATGATCTCGGCGCCGAGCTTCTGGCTCACCGCCTGCGGCTCGATGCCGTTGCCCAGCGACTTGCTCATCTTGCGGCCCTGGCTGTCCACCGTGAAGCCGTGGGTCAGCAGGCCGCGATACGGCGCGCGGTCGAACAGCGCGCAAGCCAGCAGCAGCGAGGAGTGGAACCAGCCGCGGTGCTGGTCGTGGCCTTCGAGGTAGAGGTCGGCCTCCGGGCCCTGCTCGTGGAAGCCGCCCGGATGCTGGCCGCGCAGCACATGCCAGAAGGTCGAGCCGGAGTCGAACCAGACCTCGAGGATGTCGCTGCTCTTGGTGTAGTGCGGCGCATCGGCGGCGCCGAGGATCTCTTCGGCGGTGACGCGGCTCCAGGACTCGATGCCGCCGCGCTCGACGATTTCGGCCGCCTGGTCGAGGATCTCCATCGTGCGCGGGTGCAGCTCGCCCGTGTCCTTGTGCAGGAAGAAGGGCAGCGGCACGCCCCAGCTGCGCTGGCGCGAGATGCACCAGTCGGGCCGGTTGGCGATCATGTCGCGAAGCCGCGCGCGGCCGTTCTCCGGGAAGAAGCCGGTCTGGTCGATCGCGTCCAGCGCCATCTGGCGCAGCGTGCGCGGCGCCTTGTCCTTGGTGAACACGCCGTCGCCGGCATCCATGCGGATGAACCACTGCGCCGCGGCGCGGTAGATCACCGGACTCTTGTGGCGCCAGCAGTGCGGGTAGCTGTGCGTGATGGTCTCGGTGGCGAACAGCCGCCCTGCGTTCTTCAACGCTTCGATGATCACCGGCACGGCCTTCCAGATGTTCTGGCCGCCGAACAGCGGGAAGTCGGCCGCATACGTGCCGTTGCCCTGCACCGGGTTGAGGATGTCGTCGTAGGTCATCCCGTGCTGCACGCAGGAGTTGAAGTCGTCCAGGCCGTAGGCGGGCGACGAGTGCACGAGGCCAGTGCCGTCTTCCGCCGTCGCATAGTCGGCCAGGTAGACCGGGCTGAGGCGGTCGTAGCCGGTGTCGACGTGTGCGAGGGGGTGGCGGAAATGGATGCCGCCGAGCTTCTCGCCGGTGACGGTGGCCAGCACCTGTCCGGTGAGACCGAAGCGTGCCATGCACTTCTCGACGAGGGACGCGGCCAGCACCAGCAGCCCACGCTCGGTGTCGACCAGCGCGTACTCGAGCGTCGGGTTCAGGTTCAGCGCCTGGTTGGCCGGGATGGTCCAGGAGGTGGTCGTCCAGATCACCGCAAAGGCGTCCTTCTCGAGCTTCGTCAGGCCGAAGGCGCTGGCCAGCCGGTCGGGCTCGGCGCAGAGGAAGCCGACGTCCAGCGTCTGGCTCTTCTTGTCGGCGTACTCGATCTCGAACTCGGCCAGCGACGAGCCGCAGTCGAAGCACCAGTACACGGGTTTCAGGCCGCGGTAGACGAAGCCGCGCTCGATCACGCGCTTGAAGGCGCGGATCTCGCCAGCCTCGTTGGCCGGGTCCATGGTCGCGTAGCGGTCGGCCCAGTCGCCGAGCACGCCCAGGCGCTTGAAGTCGCCCATCTGCAGCGCGATCTGCTCGGTCGCGTAGGCGCGGCTCTTCGCCTGCATGTCATCGCGGCTGAGGTTGCGGCCGTGCTTCTTCTCGATCGCGTTCTCGATCGGCAGGCCGTGGCAGTCCCAGCCGGGCACGTACTGCGCGTCGAAGCCCTTCAACTGGCGCGCCTTGACGATCATGTCCTTGAGCACCTTGTTGACGGCGTGGCCCATGTGGATGGCGCCGTTGGCGTAGGGCGGGCCGTCGTGCAGCACGAACAGCGGCGCGCCGTGACGCGCGTCGCGCAGCTGCTTGTAGAGGCCCTGATCCTCCCAGTCCTTGACCCAGCCCGGCTCGCGCTTGGGCAGGTCGCCGCGCATCGGGAAGGGGGTGTCGGGCAGGTTCAGCGTCGCGCGGTAATCGGCGTTGGCGACTTTGGCGGTGTCGGTCATGGCTGCTCGTGCGCCGTCGGGGGCGCGCCGGAAGGTGAGGTGAACGGCGCGAGATCGCTCGCGCCGCGGTTCGCGGGCAGAGTGGCGCGCGCTAAATTCGATCGCGGGTGGTCTGGCGGCCCGTCTTGACGTAGCTGGCGGCATGTGCGGCCAGGAAGGCGCGCGCGTCGTCGACATCCTTGCGGATCGCGGCCGTCAAGGCTTCCAGCGAGTCGTAGCGGGCTTCGTCGCGCAGTTTGTGCAGCAGTTCCACGCGGACGATCTTACCGTAGCCCCCCTCGCGCCCGAGCCGGGCCGGCCAGTCGAGGCAGTAGACCTCGAGCAGCACGCGGCCGCTGTCGTCCACCGTCGGCCGCCGGCCCAGGCTGGCCACGCCGTCGATCGGCTCGTCGGCGAGGCCGAAGGTGCGCACCGCGAAGATGCCCAGCGCCGCCGGCTTGGGGTGCGAGAAGCGCAGGTTGAGGGTGCGGAAACCGTCGGCGCTGCCCTCGGCACTCGCGCCGAGGCTGCGCCCGAGCTTGCGGCCGTGCACCACGTGGCCGGACAGGCTGTAGGGCCGGCCGAGCAGGGTGGCGGCGCGTTCCATGTCGCCGGCGGCCAGCGCCTCGCGCACCGCCGAGCTGGACACGCGCAGGCCGTGCACCTCGTAGCTCATCATGCGGGCGACGTCGAAGCCGGCGCGCTGCCCGGCTTCGTCGAGCATCGTGTAGTCGCCGGCGCGCCTGGCGCCATAGCGGAAGTCGTCGCCGACCAGCACGTACTTCGCGCCCAGACCCTGGACCAGCACGTCGTCGACGAAGGCCTGCGGCGACTGCGCCGCGAAGCGCTGGTCGAAGCGCAGCACCACCGCCTGGTCGACGCCGCAGCGCTCGAGCTCGGCCAGCTTGTCGCGCAGCGTCGCGATGCGCGCCGGCGCCAGCTCGGGCTTGCCGGCCAGCGTGGCGAAGTAGTCGCGCGGGTGCGGCTCGAAGCTCATCACGCAGGACGGCAGGCCGCGGTGCTGAGCCTCGTTGCGCAGCAGCGCCAGCATGGCCTGGTGGCCGCGGTGCACGCCGTCGAAGTTGCCGATGGTCAGCGCGCAGGCGCGGGCGATGCCGGGATGGTGGAGGCCGCGGAAGACTCGCATGCGCGGGATTATCCCGTGCGCCGCGCTCAGTCTTCGGAGGCCTTCAGGTGGCGGTAGATCAGCCCGCGCGAGACGCCCAGCGTGCGCGCCGCCTGCGACACGTTGCCGCCGCATTCGCCGAGCACGCGCACCACGGTCTGCCGCTCGGTCTCGCGCAGCGTCACCGGCTGCGGTGCCGGTTCGGTCGACGGTGCCGGCACGGGCGTGGGATGCGCCGCCTGCAGCCGCTGCTGGCCGTCGCGGGCGCGCCACTCGAGGCGGATCCACAGCGTCAGGCCGTTGGGCAGGCGCAGCGGCTGCGGCTCTGTGGCGCTGGACAGCGACGCCAGCGCGGCCAGCGGCAGACCGAAGTGGGCCTCGACCGAAGGCTTGTCGGCGCGGTCTGCGGTCGCACCCACGCCGAGCAGGCGCGCCGCGGCGCCGTTGAGCCAGTCGATGCAACCGTCGCCGGTGATGCCGGCCAGCGCCGCCATCGGCGTGTCGAGCAGCGCCGGCGAGATCTGCATGCGCGCCACCAGGTGCTCGGTGGACTGCGCGCACAGCAGCCGGTTCTCGATCTCGGCCGCGTAGTGCGCCACCACCGAGGCGGCGTCGAAGCCGAAGGGCAGGCCCTCGCTGGACAGGTCGAGCACGCCGGCGAGCCGGCCGCGCACGTCGCGGATCGGCGCCGCCGCGCAGTGCATCACCTGCACGTTGCCGAAGAAGTGCTCGGCGCCGAGCACCACGCTGGCCTGGCCGGTGCGTGCGGTGATGCCCGGCGCCGTGGTGCCCACCGCCTCCTCGGCGAGGTTGACGCCGATGCGCGTGCTGATCGGCATCAGCTGCTCGTGGCTGCGTGCCTGCGTGAAGGTGCTGCCGATGACCACACCCTGCGGGTCGGTCAGCATGGCGGTGCCGCTGGTGCCGGCGAGCGTCACGCGCAGCCGCTCCAGTTCCTCGGCCGCCGCCTCGAGCAGTTGCCGGTTGGCGCGCAGCACGCCGTGAACGCGGCTGGCCGTGACCGGCTCGAACGCGGCCGGCTTGGCCGGGTCAGGATGGCTGCGCAGGCAGCGCGACCACGATTGCAGCACCGCCTCGCTGACCATGCCGGAGGGGCGCACGCCGTCCTCGAAGAAGCGTTGCCGCGCGAGCGCGACACGCTGCTCGGGCGAGGCGTAGAAGGGGTTGGCGGGCAGGGTCATGGTCGTCTCCGGCCGCGCAGTGTGCGGCCCGCGCAGCGGCCTCGGCAAGCTGTGCCGCAACGGAACAGCGCAGGCCTAGGGTTAGTCCCGAAGTGGCCGCCGGCTTGACGCGGATCTATCGTGCGGCCCGTCCTGGAACACCACAACGAGGAGACATCATGGACAAGACGCTGGTGCGTTGCCTGACCGGAATGGCGCTGTCCTGCGCGCTGACGGTGACGCACGCGCAGACGATCACCGACCTGCGCAACGACGCCGCCACGCCGGGCGATGTGACCACCTATGGCATGGGCTGGTCGCTGCAGCGCCACTCGCCGCTGAAACAGATCACGCCGACCAACGTCGGCAAGCTGACGCCGGTGTGGAACCTCAGCCTGGACAACCCGACCAATGCCTCGAACCAGCCGCTGGTCATCGACGGCGTGATGTACGTCGCCTCGCACACCCACACGATCGCGATCGACGCGGTGACCGGCCGGCAGAAGTGGAAGACCGCGATCGAGCTGCCCGCCGACATTGCGGGCTACCTGTGCTGCGGCATCCACACCCGTGGCATGGCGGCGCTGAACGGCGTGCTCTACCGCACCACCATCGACGCGCACGTGATGGCCGTCTCGATGGCCGACGGCAAGACGATCTGGAAGCAGAAGGCCGCCGACTACAAGGACGGCTACTCGATGACCCACGCGCCGCTGATCGCCGACGGCGTGCTGATCACCGGCATCTCCGGCGGCGAGTACGGCTCGCGCGGCTTCCTCGACGGCTGGGACCTGAAGACCGGCGAGAAGAAGTGGCACCGCTGGACCACCGCCGCCCCCGGCGAGCCCGGCGGCGACACCTGGAAGGGCGACGCCCACAAGACCGGCGGCGCGCCGACCTGGCTGACCGGCAGCTACGACCCCGAGCTCAACCTCGTCTACTGGGGCGTGGGCAACGGCGGGCCGTGGAACCCGGCAACGCGCGGCGGCGACTCGCTCTACATCGGCTCGGTGCTGGCGCTCAAGCCTTCGACCGGCGAGATCGTCTGGCACTACCAGTTCTCGCCCGGCGACCCCTACGACTACGACGGCACCAACGAGCTGGTGCTGGCGGACCTTCCGATCGCGGGCAAGACCACCAAGGTGCTGATGCAGGCCAACCGCAACGGCTTCTTCTACGTCATCGACCGCACCAGCGGCAAGCTGATCTCCGGCACGCAGTTCGCGCGCAAGGTCAACTGGGCCACCGGCATCGACAAGGCCAGCGGCCGGCCGATCGACACGCCGATGACGGCGATGGTGCGCAAGACCGAGGAGATGAAGGACTTCATCGAGGTCTGGCCGAGCGCCTTCGGCGGCAAGAACTGGATGCCGATGAGCTACGACCCGGGCCGCAAGCTCGTCTTCCTCAACACCATCGACCTCGGCATGAAGGTCAAGTACGTCAAGCAGGAGCGCCCGGGCGGGCCGAACTGGTTCCTCGGCCTGGAACTCGGCGGCTTCGTCGATCCGGCCGACGGCAACCGCGGCTCGCTGGTCGCCTGGGATCCGGTCGCCGGCAAGCCGGTGTGGACGGTGCTGAACAAGTCGCCGTTCTGGGCCGGTGTGCTCTCCACCAGCACCGGCGTGGTCTTCACCGGCGCGCAGAACGGCCAGTTCATGGCCTACGACGCGAAGAACGGCAGGAAGCTGTGGTCGTTCCAGACCGGCTCGGGCATCTCCGGCCTGCCGATCGCGTGGGAAAAGAACGGCCGCCAGTACATCACCGTGCTCAGCGGCTCGGCGCATGTCTATGGCGCGCTGGCCGGTGACCCCGACACCGCCAATGTGCCGGCCGGCGGCTCGGTGTGGACCTTCGCGCTGCCCGCGGGACGATGAGCGGTCGACGACACGCCTTGCTGGCCCTCGCGCTGGTCGCCGCTTCGGCGGCGGCCGGCGCGCAGGTGCCGCCAGCCGAGGCGGCCGAGGCCGGGCGCAAGCTCTACGTGAGTTCGTGCACCCGCTGCCACGGCATCAACCTGGTGACCAACGGCATCGGCTTCGACCTGCGCACCTTTCCGCAGAACGACAAGGAGCGCTTCGTCCGATCGGTGACGAACGGCAAGGGCGCGATGCCGGCCTGGGGCGCGACGCTGAAAGCCGAGCAGATCGACCTGATCTGGGCCTACATCGGCTCGGTCAACGGCTGGAAGCCGGCGGCGTCGGCGCCGTAGTGATCGCCTGCGGGCCGTCGAGCGCAGCGGGACTGTCGACCCAGCGCCACTGACCAGGCGCCAGGTCGGCCGGCAGCTGCAGTGCGCCGAAGCTGCTGCGGTGCAGGCCCTCGACGCGGTTGCCCACCGCCGCCACCATGCGCTTGACCTGGTGGTACTTGCCTTCGGTGAGCGTGAGGCGCAGGCCGTGCGTGCCCTCGGCCTCACAGGCCGCGGCGCGCACCGGCGCCGGGTCGTCGTCGAGCACCACACCGGCGAGCAGCGCGTCGATCTGCTTCGCGTCCACCTCGTGCTTGCAGCGCACGTCGTAAAGCTTGGGCACGTGGTGCTTCGGCGAGGTGAGGCGGTGGATCAGCGTGCCGTCGTCGGTGAGCAGCAGCAGCCCGGTGGTGTCCTCGTCGAGCCGACCCACCGGCTGCACGCCGCGGCGGCGCAGCGGCGCTGGCAGCAGGCTCATCACGCTCGGATGGTGCTTGGGCTTCTGCGAACACTCGTAGCCGGCCGGCTTGTGCAGCATCACCAGCGCGCGCG
>NZ_CALRZC010000142.1:0-21955 GCF_943372545.1 Variovorax sp. YR752
ATCACCGTGCGGTGCGCCGCCACGAAGGCACCCGATACGCCCGCTGCCTTGCCCAGCGTGCCGATCAGCACCAGCCGCTCGGAGCGCAGCGCCAGCGCCTGCAGCGCGCCGCGCCCGGTGGCGCCGAGCACGCCGAAGCCGTGCGCGTCGTCGATCACCAGCCAGGCGTCGTGTTGCTCGGCCAGCGCGAGCAGGCCGGCCACCGGGGCGATGTGGCCATCCATGCTGAAGACGGCGTCGCTCACGATGATCTTGACCGGCGCGTCGCAGGCGGCCAGCTGCGCGTCGAGCGCCTGCAGGTCGCAGTGCGGGTAGCGCTCCACGCGGGCGCGGGCCAGCCGCGCGCCGTCGATCAGCGAGGCGTGGTTCAGCGTCTCCGAGAAGATCACTGCCTCGGCATCGCCCAGCGCCGACAGCACCGCCAGGTTGGCCATGTAGCCGGTACAGAAGAACAGGCTGCGCGCCTCGGGAATGTGCGGCGCCATCCATTCGCCGAGCCGCTCTTCGAGCTGCGCGTGGGCGCGCGAGTGGCCCAGGATGAGGTGCGAGCCGCCGCTGCCCGTGCCGTAGCGCGCCGCGCCTTCGGCCAGCGCCTCGGCCAGCGCGGGGTGCGCGGCCAGGCCCAGGTAGTCGTTGCTGCTGAAACCGAGCATCGTGCGCGGCGCGCTGGAGCCGGCCAGCGTGAGGATCTGTTCGGGCGCGCAGGCGGTTTCGGCGATCTGCCGGCGGCGACGCAGCGAGCGCGCGTCGAGCGCGGTGATTTCGTTCTGCAGGCGTTCAAGCAAGCGCAGCATCGCGGGCTCCTTCTTCGGCGATGGCGCCGGATGCGGTGGTGACGGCTTTCAGCGTCGCGAGCGTGCCGTCCACCAATTGGTCGATCTCGTCGTCGGCAATGGCATACGGCGGCATCAGGTACACGGTCGCGCCGATGGGCCGCATCAGCAGGCCGTGGTCGCGCGCCGCGAGGTGGAAGCGCTCGGCGAAGCGCGGGCCGGGCGCGCGCACATCGAAGGCCGTGATCATTCCGCGCTGGCGCAGATGGTCGATTTCGTGTCCGGCCAGCCCCTCGCGCAGTCGGGCGAACAGGCGCGCGGATCGCGAAAGGTTGCGGTTCAGCGCGTCTTCCGCGTCGAACAGATCGAGCGTGGCGAGCGCCGCGCGGCAGGCCAGCGCGTTGCCGGTGTAGGAATGCGAATGCAGAAAGCTGCGCGTGGCGTCGTCGTCGACGAAGCCCTGGTAGATGGCGTCGCGCGTCATCACCAGCGCCAGCGGCAGGTAGCCGCCGCTGATGCCCTTCGACAGGCACAGGAAGTCGGGCCAGATGCCGGCCTGCTCGCACGCGAAGAAGGTGCCGGTGCGCCCGCAGCCGACCGCGATCTCGTCGGCGATCAGGTGCACGCCGAAGCAGTCGCACAGCGCGCGCACGCGGCGCAGGTAGGCCGGATCGTGCATCGCCATGCCGGTGGCGCACTGCACCAGCGGCTCGACGATCACGGCGGCGATGCTGTCGTGCTGCGCGGCCAAGAGCGCCTCGAGCTCGTCGGCCGCGCGGTTCGCGACAGCGGCGGCGTCTTCGCCGGGCCGGGCGCCACGCGCGTCGGGCGAGGCCACGAGGTGCGCGCTCGCGAGCAGCGGCGCATAGGCGTCGCGGAACACGGGCACGTCGGTGACGTGCAGCGCGCCCAGCGTCTCGCCGTGGTACCCGCCGCGCAGGGCCACGAAGCGGCGCTTGTCGGCACGGCCCGCGTTGCGCCAGGCGTGAAAGCTCATCTTCAGCGCGATCTCCACGGCCGAGGCGCCGTCGGAGGCATAGAAGCAATGGCCCAGCGCGTGGCCCGTGAGCGCCGCCAGCCGCTCGGCCAGCTCGACTGCGGGCGCGTGGGTGCAGCCCGCGAGCATCACGTGCGGCAGCGTGTCCAGCTGCGCCTTGAGCGCGGCGTTGATCGCCGGGTGCGCGTGGCCGAACAGGTTGACCCACCATGAGCTGGTCGCGTCGAGGTAGCGCCGGCCCTCGTGGTCGGTCAGCCAGACGCCCTCGCCGCGCGCGATGGGCAGCGGCGGCGCGACCTCGAGACGGATGCTCTGGGTGCAGGGGTGCCAGACGTGGCGGCGGCTGCGTTGTTGCCAGCCGGCATTGGCGTTCGGAGAAGCAGTGGTCGTTGGGGGCACCCGCGCATTCCTTTCTTGTTCGAAAAAAGCATTACCCATCGCGAGAAACGAGGGGCAAAGGCGCGGGATCGTATCGACGGAAAGACGGTGCGGCAAACGCGCTTCGGGCGGGTGTTTGCGGGGCGTGATGAGGGAGGTTTGGGCGACGTTGTGCGGCGTAGCGCGGCCGTTCGTCGCAACGATGGGGGCTTCAGCGTGGTCGCGCCTGCCCCGCTCGCAGGGGCGCTCACGCAAGTTGTCCGGCTGCCGCCAAAGATCGCGAGCGAATGTCCGGTTCTCGGGGTGCTGGCCGCCTTGGCCGCGCTTTTCAGACACGGCCGTGGCCGACTTCAACGATCGTTCAGCCGCTGCTCTTTTTGACCAGAGCGGCGATGTACGCGTCGCATCCATCGACCTGTCGCTGTCAGAAAAAACTTCATCCAGAAATTGGCATGAGAACGAACGCCTTCCTTTGCGAAGCAGAGAACGAATTTTCCGGAGAAATGCACCCAGAAGCACTCACTTTGGGGGCGCGTTGATGCTTCTTCGTTGAAGTAGAGTTGTCCGGATTCATGCAGCACTTCCGAGGCCGATCTTTGAATCGACAAGGCAGGCGGGAAGATCACGCATGTGAAGAAATGGGCCAAGACCGGGCATACCGGCAACGACACCGGGGAGGTGGTCATCCATGTCATCAGACAGTACGAATACCTTCCATGGCGCGACGCCATGGAAGCTCGAAGGCCTGAACGTCGCGCGGCTCTCGGAGCAGGCGCGGCTCATCAAGCTGCAGCTGCCCGCGTCGGCGCCGCAGAACGCCGTCGTCGTCGAGCGCTTCACCGGCACCGAGGGCATCAGCGAGCTCTTCGACTTCACCATCGATACGCTCGCCACGTCGAGCGAGTTCGACCCGTTCGCGCTGATCGGTGAAGAGTTGAGCCTGCGGCTTCTGCTGGCCAATGGCAGCTTTCGCACCTGGCACGGCTACCTCACGGCGGTTGATGCATTGGGTGGTGACGGCGGTCTGGCGCGCTACCGGCTGCATCTGCAACCTTGGCTCGCCGCGCTCGGGCTGCGCCGCGACAGCTTCGTGTACGCCGCCAAGCACGTGCAGGACATCGTCAGCGAGGTGTTCGCCGATCACACGACTGCGAGCTTCAGTTTCGAAGTCACACAGGAGATGCCCGTGCGGCCGACCTGCGTGCAGTACCGAGAGTCGGACCTGGCCTTCGTGCTGCGACTGCTGGCGGAAGAAGGCCTGAGCTTTCGGTTCGAACATGAGCAGCAGTCGGCAAATGGCAGCAGCAGTGCGAGCAACACCACGCCCTCGCACCACCGCCTCGTGATCTTCGATCGCACGGCGACCCCGCCCGACTGCGCCTTGCCGCAGATCCGCTTCCACCGCGCCGACGCCACCGAATCGACCGACGCCATCACCGCGTGGAGCAGCCGGCGCCAGGTTGCGACCAACGCCGTCATGCGCAACGCCTGGGACGCCAGCGTGCTGCAAGCCCCCACCGGCGCGGTGCAGAGCGCGCTCGCGATGGGCGACGTGCCCGTGCTGGAGCACTACGACGGCGCCGGCGCACAGCGCTACGCCGACAGCGCCACTGCCGCCCGTCGCGCCGAGCAGCAACTCGTGGCCTTCGAGTCGCGCATCAAGCGCTACGGCGCGGCAGGCAGCGTGCGACAACTGGGTGCCGGTGAACGCTTCACGCTCACGCAGCACGACCGCTACGAGGGCCGCAAATTCCTCGCGCTGCGCGTGCGCCACGAAGCAGCCAACAACCTCGGCGCACAGGCCGCGCAGGTGCTCGAAGCCGGCGAGCTTGAGAAAGGCAGCTACCGCAACAGCTTCGAGGCCCAGCCGGCCGAAGCGCAGGTCGTGCCGCTGTGGCGACCCAAGCCGACCGCCCCCGAGGCCATGGTCGCGCTCGTGGTCGGTGCCGATGACGACGAGGCACCAACTGCGGTCCACACGCAGCGCGACCATCGCGTGCAGGTGCGTTTCCATTGGCAGACCCAGCGTGCGGGCCAGCAGCAGTCGACGAGCAGCGGACAAGGCAGCCTGGTCGCCGCCGGTCGCCACGCCAGCAACCGCCAGTCCGTCTGGCTGCGCGTGGCCGCACCGGTGGCCGGACCGAACTGGGGCGCACACCACCTGCCGCGCGTAGGTTCAGAAGTGCTGGTGTCCTTCATCGAAGGAGACATCGACCGACCAGTGGTCGCCCAGCAGCTCTACAACGGCCAGGACCTGCCACCCTGGTCGGCCGGCACCGATTCATCAGCCAACCACGCAGGCGTGCTCTCGGGTTGGCACAGCCGCGCGCTCGACGGCAGCGGCTACAACCAGTGGATCGCCGACGATGCACCCGGCCAGGTGCGCACCCGCCTGGCCAGCTCGCAAGCCGCGAGCCAGCTGAACCTGGGTCACCTCAACGCCCAGTCCCCCGACGAGAGCAACCGCGGCGCCTGGCGCGGCAGCGGCGCCGAGCTGCGCTCCGACGCCTGGGTCGCCACGCGCGCCGGCGAGGGCCTGCTGATCTCCACGCTGGCCCAGGAGCGGGCGGCGGGCAGCGTGCAGGACACCACCAGCGTGCGCGGCCAGCTCGCGGGCGCGCTGCGCGAGGCGCAGAAGCTGTCCGATGCGGCCGGCGGTGCCAAGGCCCTGGCGTTGAGCGCCACGGCGCTGCTGCAGCCGCTCATCGACGACATCGATCCGCAGAAGAACGGGCGTTACCCTGGCAGCGTCAACGGGCAGGACGCGCGCGAGCCGAAGGGTGGAGAAGGCGCAGGTTCGCGCGAAGGGCAAGACTCCGTCCCCGCCTTTGCGCGGCCGCTTATGGTGCTCGATGCGGCCATGAGCCTGAACATGGCCACGCCTGCCAGTGCCACGGTGTTCGCGGGCGAGGCGATCCACTGGACCGCTCAAGCGCAGGCCCACGTGGCAGCGGGCAGGACCGTGAGCTTCGCGGCCGGCAAATCCGTGGGGCTGTACAGCCACGAAGGTGGCATCCAGGTCATCGCGCAGGACGGGCCGGTGAGCGTGCAGGCGCACACCGACGAGCTCGAATGGCTGGCCAAGGAAGGCTTCACGGTCACGAGCAGCAATGACGAGATCCATGTGCTGGCGCAGCAGAAGATCACGCTCAAGGGTGGGCAGACGAGCATCGAGTTGGATGGGATGAACATCACGCTGAAGATGCCCGGGCTGCTGGACATCAAGGGGACGACCAAGAGTTTTGTGGGCCCGGGAGGGAAGCCCGCAAAGTTGCCGGCCCTGCCCACGGGCATCGCGGTGTTCGAAGAGCCGCCGAGCACTACACCGCCGCCCCGCAAGTTCAAGTTTTCGGTTTAGGCGAGCACGCGATGATCATCAGCCCACCCTTTCTGTCCCAGCCGGACATCCCCGTCTACAGCGAACAGTGCGTCAGCGACGTGATGCCCGGCGGCATCGTCGGCAGCGGCGCATTTCCCGTCAGCCAGGCGATGGCCTGGCATGGCGGCATCCACATCAACGCACCCACGGCCGACGAACCGGTGCGCGCCATCGCCGATGGCACCGTGATCTTCCGGCGCGCAATATTGCACGGGATAGAGTTTTTGGAAGGTACCCCACCAACCCCAGAGTCATTGCAGCGTTGACAGTAGATCTATGAGCTCCCAATCGGTGCGATGAAAAAATTTCTCCGTATTTTTCTCCTTCTGCATTTGAGCTTAATTTTTTCCGCGTGCCTTCATGCCGGCGAAGCTGAAAGCTTCAATTTATGCAACTCCATAAAATTCAAAACTTTCGGCTTTAATTTGGAGAAATTGCAATCCTCCCTCGAAGAGGGGATGTGCCAAAAGTGGAAAAACGCCGAAACACGGATTCTGGTTATAAATCTGGAGAAGGGCGACAGAGAGTTAGAGCAGAAAATTCAAAAAGAAAAGAAGCCTTACTTATATGTAAGGAAGGATCGAACAACTCCTCCGGGGCCAATTTTTGATTTTGTAAGATATGAAGCTGCCGGGAGAAGATATTTTTTCGATGAAAATAAATTCCTGCAGGCAATCAATGAATGGCCTGTGTACCAGCAGAGAGCGGCAGAGGTAGCGAAAGAGTCTGAGGGCGCAATAAATCCAGATGCAAAAATTCAGCACTGGAAGAATAACTCCGGGGATTTTTTGGTGTGTACCATAACCTATCGAAATCAGAAAAATGAACCCAAGTTCATGGAGAGGCACTTTTCTTTTTTCAAAAGAAACAGGATTTCCGCAGTCTATAGCTCTGCTTTATTGCGGATCAACGACAGTGTGGCGCTCGAAGAGGTCGACGCTGTTGAAAAACTATTCCGATCTATTGAGCTGGTGCAGTAGACGATTTTCATATGCATAAACGCTGGGCATGGCACGAAATGATTGCCGACTCCGTGTGCCAGTTCTTGAAGAAGAGGAGAGACGCCGTGGTGCTAAAAGCACTCTTCCTTCTTTTCATCTTGTTCTCGCCACAAAGGAGTGCCGTCAATGATTTCAACACCCCATGACGCATCGGCTTTTCGCTACCAATCAAGAGAGCGCGCGAACTTCGAAGCAGATGCCGACGCCGATGACGCAGCCAGAAAGTCACGTGCGTAGAGGGATCGTTGGTTGAGGACCGCGAGCAAGGCCGACTTCAACGATCGTTCACTTGCTGCTCTTTTTCACCAGTGCTGCGATGTAGGCATCCATCGAAATGGCCCCCCGCTTCGGTGCATGCGCCGGCTCGTAGGCCTCTTCGAGCGTGAGGCGCGTCATTTCGACATAGGACTTCGCCGCGGATTCCGAAAAGCCCATCGACCGGAAGGCCTGCTCCCATTGCGCGGGCGGCGTCTGCACCGCCTCGACCGGCCGGCCCAGCGCGGCGGCAAAGGCTGCTGCCACGTCGGCCGGCGAATACGGCTTCGGTCCCTCGACGTGATGCAACCCTGAGGCTTCGGGCGGCGCCAGCATCAGCTTGGCCGCGAACTCCCCGATGTCGTGCGGCGCCACCATCGGCAGCTTGAAATCGGGCGGGTACATGCTGTGCACCTTGCCCTCGGTGCGCGCGGTGTCGAGCGAGGCGTCCCAGTTGCTCATGTAGTAGGCCGCGCGCTGCACGCTCAGCGGCACGGGGCCGGCGGCCAGCGCCTGCTCCATGTCGTACAGCACGCCCAGGTCGCCGATGCCTTCGCCGGGCTGCGCGCCGTAGGTCGAGGCGGCGACGATCTTCTCGAGCTTGCAGCCTTCGATCGCCGCCAGGATGGCGCGCAGCGTGCGGTGCTCCTCGGCCACGGTGTCGGTCGACGGCGCGGCCGGCGGATTGAGCACGAAGAGCCGCGTGCCGCTGGCGATCACGCGGTGCAGCGCGGCCGTGTCGAACACGTCCACCTCCGCCACGCGCGCGCCCTTCTTCTGCTGCGCCTGGGTCTTGCGGGCGTCGCGCGTGACCAGCGTGACGGGTTGGTTCTGCGCGAGCAGCGCTTGCGCCAGCGCCGAGCCGACGTGGCCCGTCGCGCCAAGAATGATGTGCATGGGTGGCCCTTCTCTAGCTGCGCTTTTCAGCGTTGCGCTTGCGCGTGGCTGCGCCCTTCCCGGCGGACGCCGAGCGTTCGGCGGCCGAGCGGTGTGCCGCTGCGGCGCCACCGAGGCGGCCCCCCTTGCGCGACGGCGCGTGGTTCTCGGGCCGGCCACGGCCCGAGCCGCTCTTCTTGCCGCCACCGGTCTCGGCATTCACCGTGGCCCAGGCGCGCCGCTCGGCCTCGCCCTTGGCCACGCCGCGGTGCTCGTAGCCTTCCTCGATGTGCTCGGCCTTGCGTTTCTGCTTGTCCGTGTAGGACGACTTGTCGCCTCTTGGCATGTCTGTGCTCCTTCAATCAAATGGGATGAAAGAAGCCTTCATGCTGGCCACCTGTGCGGCGCCGTGGGTCGGAAGAGGCAGGCGCTGCGCGTCAGCGCAGTCTGTCGTGTGCGCGGGTTCGCAATGTGATCGAGTAGCGCAGCGCCTCGGTCGGCGCAATGGCGTGCTGCCATGCCCAGCGCGCCGGCCCGCGCAGCAGGTAGACGGAGCGCGGCTCGATGAGGAACTCGAGCGCGGCCGGCCCCGACGCGGGCGCGCCGGGCACGTAGGGCCTGAACTGCATCACCGCATCACCGTGCAGCGAGACGCCGACGATGTCCTCGAAGTCGGGCACGTCGCGGTGCCAGCCCAGCGGCGTGCCGGGGCGGTACTCGGCGATCAGAAGGTGGGTGAGGTCTTCGGGCGCGACGCCGGCCCAGGCGGCGGCCTTGGCCCGCAGCGGATGCAGCGCCTCGGGCAGCGGCGCGCCGGGCTTGAGGCGGTTGGTGTCGAAGTCGTAGCTGCCACCGAAGCTGGTGCCGCGCCGGCGCGCGGTGTATTCCTTGTAGCGCATCTCCTTGAGCGGCAGGCCTTGCACGATGCGCAGCAGGTCGGCCTCTTCGTCGCGCGACAGGAACTCGCGTTCGTAGCGCAGGCCCTCGATGGCCGCGACGGGCGCCTCGCCGAACAGGTCGGGCTGGCCGGCGTGTTCAAGGCGTCGGGCGGCGCGCATCGTCTTCCCAGGCCTCCCCGGCCAGTTGCACATGCCACCAGCTCGGCAGCAGCTCGCGGATCTCGGCGCGCGCAAAGCGGTCGTCGAGCAGGTGCAGCACGCCGGTGTCGGCTTCGGTGCGGATCACGCGGCCCGCGGCCTGCACCACCTTCTGCAGGCCCGGGTAGAGGTAGGTGTACTCGTAGCCCTTGCCGAAGCGCGACTGCATGCGCTCGCGCGTGATCTCGTTGAGTTCGTTGTACTGCGGCAACCCGAGGCTCGCGACAAAGGCGCCGATCAAGCGGCTGCCCGGCAGGTCGA
The DNA here is from genome assembly GCF_943372545.1 of Variovorax sp. YR752. Classification (NCBI taxonomy): domain Bacteria; kingdom Pseudomonadati; phylum Pseudomonadota; class Betaproteobacteria; order Burkholderiales; family Comamonadaceae; genus Variovorax; species Variovorax sp. YR752. The sequence goes on from NZ_CALRZC010000142.1 coordinate 9,018, forward strand.
TGCCTTCGCCGAAGGCCCCGCCGAGCACGGCAAAACCGATGCCCTGCCCGCCTTCTTCGAAGCGCGCGACGAAGCCGTGGCGGTCGGCCTCGCGCATGCCGCGCGTCTGCGCCCACACGGGCACGCCGGGGTGGCGCAGCGAGAACGCGGCGCAGGCCTTGTCGAGGTAGTCGAAGCTGCTGAAGAAGGCCAGGTAGTTGCCGGGCAGGCGCTCGAACTGCGCGCCGATGATGTCCGCCACATGGCGCAGCGAGCCGGCGCGGTCGCGAAAGCGCGTGGAGACGCCGGTCGCCACCTCGACGCGCAACTGCCGGCTGCTGAACGGCGACGCCACGTCGAGCAGCGCCGTGTCTTCGGGCAGGCCGAGTGCGTCGCGATAGAACGCGAACGGCGACAGCGTGCCCGAGAAGCAGGTGACCGACACGGCGTCGGCAAAGCGGCCTTCGAGAAACGGTCTGGGCACGAGGTTGCGGATGGCCAGGCCGCGCTGCTCCTGCGTGGCGCCCAAGGTGCGCTCGAACACCGAGTGGTCGTCGAAGACTTCGGCCAGCCGCGCGAAGTGCAGCGCATCGAAGAAGAAGCGCTGCAGCGGCCCCTGTGCCGCGTCTGGCGTGGCGGCGAAGTGCTCGGCCATCGCGGTGTTGGCGGCCTGCAGCGTGCGCAAAAAGCGCTCGGGGATCTCGTCGGCGGTGTCGTAGTCGGCCGTCTGTGTCTGCTGCAGCGTGTCCCATTCGCGGAACAACCGCGCGAGCGGACCGCGCACGGCGGCGGGCGCGATGCGGTGCGCTTCTTCGAGGGCCGCGCCTTCGAGCTTGGCGGTGTACATGCCGCGTGCGCGCTCCAGCAGGTTGTGCGCCTCGTCGACCAGCACGGCAACGCGCCAGTTGGCGTCCTTCATGCTGGCGAACAGGAAGGCGCTGCTGTCGAAGTAGTAGTTGTAGTCGCCGACGATGACGTCGCTCCAGTGCGTCATTTCCTGCGCGAGGAAATAGGGGCAGACCTCGTGCGCGAGCGCGACCTGGCGCAGCGCCTCGCGGTCGAGCCAGCCCGCCCGTGCGGCTTCGGCGCGCGCGGCGGGCAGGCGGTCGTAGAAGCCGCGCGCCAGCGGGCAGGCCTCGCCATGGCAGGCGCGGTCAGGGTACTCGCAGACCTTCTCGCGGGCGGCCAACTCGAGCACGCGCGGCCGGGCACCGCCCTGCCCCAGCACCCGCAAGGCGTCGAGCGCCACGGGCCGGCCGGAGGTCTTGGCGGTGAGGAAGAACACCTTGTCGACCCGGTGCGCCGCGCGCGCCTTGAGCAACGGAAAGAGCGTGGCCAGCGTCTTGCCGATGCCCGTGGGCGCCTGGGCCAGCAGGCAGCGCGCGCTGACGGCGGCGCGGTAGACCGCTTCGGCCAGTTCGCGCTGGCCGGTGCGGAAGGCGGCATGGGGAAATTCGAGCCGTGCCAGCGCGGCGTCGAGCGCGCCGCGATGCGCTGCCTCGCGCTGCGCCCAGTCGCTGTAGCAAGCACACAGGGTCTCGAAGTGGCTGCGCAGGGTGTCGCGCGTGTGCTGCTCTTCGAGCACGGTTTCGTCGCCGCTGGCCAGGTCGAGGTAGACCAGTGCGACGGTCAGGGTGTCGTGCCCTTCCTGCTCGCAGAGCATCCAGCCGTAGCAGCGCACCTGCGCCCAGTGCAAGGCCCGGTGGTTGGCGCGGATGGCGTCGAAGTCGCCGCGGAAGGTCTTGATTTCTTCCACCCGCGCCTGCGCCGGGTCGTAGCCGTCGGCCCGGCCGCGCACGCGCAGGGGGCCGCAGGTGCTGTCGAGCGGCACCTCGCTGCGGTAGTCGCCGCCGCGCCGTGCCTGCACCAGCGCGTGGCCGGCCATGCCTTCGAGCGCGCTGGGCGCGGGCACGAAGCGCAGGTCGAGATCGCCCGCCTTGGCGCCGAACGCGCACAGGGCCTTGACGGACACGACGTGCGCCGCCGAGACGGTGGCAGACGCGGCGGGAGACGGGGTTTGGGGTTCGGAAGGCATGCCGCCGATACTGGATGAAACCACAGTATAGCGAGCACCGAATGCGGCAATACGTCACACAAAGTGCTATCGGGGTCTTCTCCGACAGGTCGAATGCCGTTTTTCGGCAAGACTTGACAAGTTTTGCTTACAAATGCGCCCATGAAAACTCCCTCCGCGATCGACCCCGTCGAATTCGACCGCCTGCTCAGCCGCAACCTCAAGCTGCCGCTGCTCGGTGGGCTGGTCGGCGCCGTGGCCTTCGTCGCGCTGATCCTGTACTTGCTGTCGAGCCTGAGCTGGGTCGAGCACACCGACCAGGTCACGCGCGCCGCCAGCGAACTGCAACGTCGCTCCATCGACATGGAGACGGGCATGCGCGGTTTCCTGATCACCGGCGAGGAGAGTTTTCTCGAGCCCTACCAGACCGCCCTGCCGCGCCTGAAGGCCGACACCGACGCGCTGCGCCGCCAGGTGTCGGACAACCGGCAGCAAGTGGAACGCGTCGACCGCATCGCCGGCCTGCAGGAGTCGTGGCTGACCTTCGCGCGCGAAATGATCGAGGCGCGGCGCAACGGCGTCGATCCGCAGGCCACCGTCCGGCTGGGCCGCGGCAAGCGCCTGACCGATGAGTTGCGCGCCGAGTTCACGACCTTCATGGACACCGAGCAGACGCTGCGCTTCCAGCGCAACACCGAGGCCAACCGCACGAGCTGGTGGGTGGTCGGCCTGTTCCTGCTGTTCACGCTGGTGTACTCGGGGCTGGTGGCGTTCTTTGGGCGCCGGCAGCTGATGCGGCTGTCCGACAGCTACGACGTGGTGCTGCGCGAGCAGGCGGCCCACGCGGAGCGCCTGGCGCAGGAGGCCTGGCTGCGCAATGCGCAGACCGAGCTGGTGGGCGAGCTGGTCGGCGAACTCAGCGCACCGGACATGGGCCGCAAGATCCTGGCGTTTTTCTCGCGCCACCTCGGCAGCTCGGTCGGCGCGCTCTACGTGCGTGAACGCCACGGCCCGCTGCGGCGCGCCGCGAGCTACGGTTTCTCCAGCGAGGCCGAAGCCTCGCCGCAGGTGTTCTCCCCCACCGAAAGCCTGGTCGGCCAGGCGGCGGCCGAGCGGCGCCGCATACTGATCGACCCGGTGCAGGCCGACTACCTGAAGGTGAACTCCGGCCTTGGCGAGATGGCGCCCAGGGCCGTGCTGCTGCTGCCGGTGACGAGCGACGGTGCCGTCAACGGCGTGCTAGAACTCGGCCTGCCGGGCACGCCCGACGCGCGCAGCGAGCAGCTGTTCGACCTGGTGGCCGACGACATCGGCACCTCGCTGGCGGCGGCGCGCTACCGCGAGCAGCTGCAGGACGTGCTGGCCGAAACCCAGCAGCTCAACGAAGAGCTGCAGGTGCAACAGGAAGAGCTGCGTACCGCCAATGAAGAGCTCGAAGAACAGTCACGCGCCCTGCGCGCCTCGCAGGCCATGCTGGAGAACCAGCAGGCCGAGCTGGAGCAGACCAACAGCCAGCTGTCGGAGCGCACCGAGGCACTCGACCAGCGCAACACCGCGCTGCGCCGCGTGCAGCGCGACCTCGAAGACCGCGCCGACGAACTGCAGCGTGCCAGCCGCTACAAGTCGGAGTTCCTGGCGAACATGTCGCACGAGCTGCGCACGCCGCTGAACAGCGCGCTCATCCTGGCCAAGCTGCTGGGCGACAACCCGCAGGGCAACCTGTCGCTGGAACAGGTGAAGTTCGCGGAATCGATCTACGCCTCGGGCAACGACCTGCTCGTGCTGATCAACGACATCCTGGACATCGCCAAGGTCGAGGCCGGCAAGCTGGAGCTGGTGCCCGAAGAGGTGCCGCTCGACAAGCTGGCCCAGAGCCTCGAAAGCACCTTCCGCCCGATCGCAACCGACAAGAACCTGGAGTTCCGGCTCGAGCTGCGTCCCGACACGCCGGCCTTTCTGGTCACCGACCGGCAGCGGGTGGAGCAGATCCTGAAGAACCTGCTGTCGAACGCGATCAAGTTCACCGAGCGCGGCGAAGTGGCGCTCACGGTGTCGGCCACGGCCGATGGCGGCGCGGCCTTTGCGGTGCACGACTCGGGCATCGGCATCGACCCGCAGCAGCACGAGCTGATCTTCGAGGCCTTTCGCCAGGCCGACGGCACGACGAGCCGGCGCTACGGCGGTACGGGGCTGGGCCTGTCGATCTCGCGCGACCTCACGCAGCTGCTCGGTGGCACGCTGACGGTGAAGAGCGAAGCCGGCCAGGGCAGCACCTTCACGCTGCAACTGCCGCCGCGCGCGCCGCAGACCATGCCCGCGCCGGCCACGCCGGTGGGCACGCTGCGGTCGATGTCGACGTCTTCGCCGTCGCATGCGCCCGCCGTGCTGTCGCCACCGCCGCTCGCGCCCCCAGCCCCGGCGCCCGTCGTGCCGGCCCCGCGCTTCGCGGACGACCGATCGATTCCGCGCGACCAGGTGCGCCGCGTGCTGGTGATCGAAGACGAGCCCCAGTTCGCCCACATCCTGTACGACCTGGCGCACGAGCTGGGCTACCGCTGCCTGGTGGCGCACGGCGCGGCCGACGGCTTCGAGCTGGCGACGCAGTTCGTGCCCGACGCGATCCTGCTGGACATGCGCCTGCCCGACAGCACCGGCCTGGACGTGCTGCAAAAGCTCAAGGACTCGCCGCACACGCGCCACATTCCGATCCACGTGGTCTCGGCCGCCGACAACGCGCAGGCCGCCGCGCTGCACATGGGCGCCATCGGCTTCGCGCTGAAGCCGGCCACGCGCGAGGAGCTGACCAAGGTGTTCGCGCGGCTGGAAGAAAAGCTCACGCAGAAGGTCAAGGTCGTGCTGCTGGTGGAAGACGACGCGCTGCAGCGCGAAAGCGTGATCCGGCTGATCGGCGACGACGACATCGAGATCGTCGCGGTCGGCTCCGGCGAAGAGGCGCTGGCGCTGCTGCGCACGCGCGTGTTCGACTGCATGGTCACCGACCTGCGCCTGCCCGACATGCAGGGCAGCGAGCTGCTCAAGCAGATGGCGGCAGAAGAGATCGTGTCGTTCCCGCCGGTCATCGTCTACACCGGGCGCAACCTCACGCGCGACGAAGAGACGGAGCTGCAGCGCTACTCGCGCTCGATCATCATCAAGGGCGCGCGCTCGCCCGAGCGGCTGCTCGACGAGGTGACGCTGTTCCTGCACAAGGTGGAGGCGGAGCTGTCGAGCGAGCGCCAGGGCATGCTGAAGACGGCGCGCGGGCGCGACCGCATCTTCGAAGGCCGCACGATCCTCCTGGTGGACGACGACGTGCGCAACATCTTCGCGCTCACCAGCGCGCTGGAGCAGCGTGGCGCCACGGTCGAGATCGGGCGCAACGGTCGCGAAGCGCTGGAGCGCCTGGACCAGGTGAGCGAGATCGACCTCGTGCTGATGGACGTGATGATGCCGGAGATGGACGGTCTGGAAGCCACGCGCCGCCTGCGCGCCGACCCGCGCTTCGTGAAGATGCCCGTGATTGCCATCACTGCCAAGGCCATGAAGGACGACCGCGACCAATGCCTGGCCGCAGGTGCCAGCGACTACCTGGCCAAGCCGGTGGACCTGGAGCGCCTGTTCTCGCTGCTGCGTGTGTGGATGCCGAAGATGGAGCGCCTGTGACCCGCAAGCCCCTCCCTGCCCTCGCGCCGGCCACCGCGCCCGTGCAGCCTCAGCCGTTGAGCGACACCGAGATCGAGCTGCGCCTGCTGATGGAGGCCATCTACCTCAAGTACAGCTACGACTTCCGCAACTACACCACCGCCTCGCAGAAGCGCCGCGTGCTGTACGCGCTGGAACAGCTCGACCTGCCCAGCATCTCGGCGCTGCAGGACCGCGTGCTGCGCGACGCCACGCTGTTCGGCCAGCTGCTGCAGTTCCTGACGATCCCGGTGAGCGAGATGTTCCGAGACCCGGCCTACTTTCTGGCGCTGCGCCGGCACGTGGTGCCGATCCTGCACACCTACCCGTCGGTCAAGGTGTGGGTGGCGGGCTGCAGCACGGGCGAAGAGGTGTTCTCGCTGGCCATCCTGCTGCGCGAGGAAGGCCTGCTCGAGCGCACGCAGATCTACGCCACCGACATCAACCCGGCCTCGCTCGAGAAGGCGCGCCAGGGCATCTTTCCGCTCGAAGCCATTCGCGGCTACACGTCGAACTACCAGCGCGCGGGCGGGCTCAGCGCGTTCTCCGACTACTACACCGCCGCCTACGAGGCCGCGCGCTTCGACCCCTCGCTGTGCGCCGACGTGATCTTTGCCGACCACAGCCTGGCCACCGACAGCGTGTTCGCCGAGACGCAGTTGGTGTCGTGCCGCAACGTGCTGATCTACTTCAACCGCCAGTTGCAGGACCGCGCGCTCGGGCTGTTTCACGAGTCGCTGTCGCACCGTGGTTTCCTGGGGCTGGGCTCGAAGGAAAGCATCGACTTCTCGGGCTACGCCGACCGCTTCGACACCCACGCGCGCGCCGAGCGCATCTACCGCAAGGTCGCATGAAGCGCGGCAACACACAGCACCGCTCCTTTCCGGTTCGCCGCGTCGAAGCCGTGGTGCTTGGCGCCTCGGCCGGCGGCATCGACGCGCTCAGTACCGTGCTCGACGGCCTGCCGGCGGGCTGGCGCATTCCGATGGCGGTGGTGCTGCACCTGCCCGAATCGCACGAAAGCCACCTCGCCGAGATCTTTGCGCAGCGCCTGCCGATTCCCGTGTACGAGGCGCTCGACAAGATGCCGATAGCCGACGGCTGCCTGTACTTCGCGCCGCCGGGCTACCACCTGTCGATCGAGCGCGAGCGGCGCTTTTCGCTGAGCTGCGAGCCGCCCGTGCTGTATTCGCGCCCGTCCATCGATGTGCTCATGGCCTCGGCCGCCGACGCCTACGGGCCGTCGGTGGCGGGCTTTCTCATGACCGGTGCGAACGAGGACGGCGCCGAAGGCCTGTTCCGCATCCACCGCGCCGGCGGACTCACCGCCGTGCAAGACCCGAAAGAAGCCCTGGTTCCCACCATGCCCCTCGCCGCCATTGCGCGCCACACGCCCGACCACGTGCTTCCCCTGCGTGACCTGCGCACCCTGCTGCAGCAACTGGAGCCCGTCCATGCCGATTGAGGTCGAAAGCAAGCTGCTGATCGTCGACGACCTGCCCGAGAACCTGCTGGCACTCGAGGCGCTGATTCGTGCGCCGGGTCGGCTGGTGTTCCGCGCCGGCTCGGCCGAGGCGGCGCTGACGCTGCTGCTGGAGCATGAATTCGCGCTCGCCATCGTCGACGTGCAGATGCCCGGCATGAACGGCTTCGAGCTGGCCGAGCTGATGCGCGGCACCGAGCGCACGCGGCACATTCCGATCATCTTCGTGAGCGCCGCCGGTCGCGAAATGAACTACGCCTTCCAGGGCTACGAAAGCGGCGCGGTCGACTTTCTGCACAAGCCGCTCGACCCGCATGCGGTGGTCAGCAAGGTGAGCGTGTTCGTCGACCTGCACCAGCACCGCAAGGCGCTGCGCCACGAGATGGAATCGCTGGCCGCCGCGCACCGCAAGCAGGAAGAGCTGGTGCAGCAGCTGCAGCACACGCAGCGCGAGCTGGAGCGCGCGGTGCGCATGCGCGACGACTTCATGTCGATGGTGTCGCACGAGCTGCGCACGCCATTGAACACGCTGTACCTCGAAGCGCAGCTGCGGCAGCTGCACCTGTCCAAGGGCAAGCTCGACAGCTTCTCGCCCGAAAAGCTGCCTACGATGATCGAACGCGATCAGCGGCAGATCCGCAACATGGTCCGCCTCATCGACGACATGCTCGACGTGACGCGGCTGCGGCGCGATGCGCTGTCGATCCAGACCAAGCCGGTCGACCTGGCAGAGCTGGCCCGCGCCGTGGTCGACAACCTGCGCCACCAGGCCGAGGCCGCGGGCTGCGCCATTTCGCTGGAGGCGCCCGACACGCTGCGCGGCGTGTGGGACGAATTCCGCATCGAACAGGTGCTGACCAACCTGTTGACCAACGCGATGCGCTACGGCGGCGGCAAGCCGGTCGAGATGACGGTGCGGCTGGACGGCGACAACGCCGTGGTGAGCGTGCGCGACCAGGGCATCGGCATCTCGCCCGAGGACCACCAGCGCATCTTCGAACAGTTCGAGCGCACCGACGTCAGCCGCAAGCACGCGGCCGGCCTGGGCCTCGGGCTGTACATCACGCACAAGATCGTGAGCCTGCACGCGGGCCGCATCGGCGTGGAGAGCACACCGGGCCAGGGCGCGCGCTTTTTCGTCGAGCTGCCGCTGCAGACGCCCCCTGCCACGCCGGACGCCGGGAAGTAACAAACGAAGCCCTTGTTACGGCTTTCCGTAGGCACTACGCCGATACTGCGGGATCGCTATCAATGGATGCCGAAAGACAACAACTGTGAATGTTCTGATCGTCGACGACAACGAGGCCGCGGCCGACCTGCTGCGGGAGCTGCTGACGCTGCAGGACCACACCGCCCGCTGCACCTACACGGCGCAACAGGCGCTGGATGCCGCCGCCAGCGAGCGCTTCGATGCGGCGCTGATCGACCTCACGCTGCCCGACTTTCCGGGCACCGAGGTGGCACGCCGACTGCGCGCGGGGACGGGCGAAGGTGCGCCGCGGCTGCTGGTGGCGATTTCTGGTTTTTCGGAACGGGACGCGGCGAATGCGGCGCCGGGTGAGGTGCTGTTCGACCACCACCTGCAAAAGCCCATCGACATCGGGGCGCTCGAGCGCATCCTCGCGCCGGGCTGAGCAAGCCCCCCTCGCCTTTCAGCGCATCGCGCGGTAGCGGTACAGGCGAAAACCTTCCTTCTGGATGAAGCCGCTGGGCTCCCAGCCGCGTGCGAGCGCGCGGTCGGTGATCTGCGCCATCTGCAGGCCGATGCTGTCCTGGAGGTTGTCCCCCACGGCCAGCTCGAACTTACGGAGTTCACCGTCCAGGGCCTCCACCGCCGCGATGGCGGCCTCGACGTTGGTGAAAGGCCGAAGGCTGGTCTGCATTTTTTGTCGCTCCTTGGGCACTCTGCGCGCCTGTTGAACGATCCAAGGCAAGTGTCATGCCCCCGACTGAAACAGTCTTTCGGGCATGAATTGAATTCTTTGAACTTACAAATGTGACTGAATGTGACGTTTTAGTCAGAGGTCACGCCAAGAATTGGCATGCCCGCGTGCATGCGGGCGGCGGGTCAATCGCGGTCGTCATCCTCGTCGTCGTCATCGTTCGGCGGACGGTAGGGATAGCCGGGGCCGTAGTACGGGCGTCCGGGCGGCGGCGCGTAGATCGGAGCCGGCCGGTAGTACACAGGCGGCGGCGGGCGGTAGTAGGCCCGCGGCGGTGGTGGCTCGTAGTAGATCGGGGCCGGGTACGCATAGGCGGGCGGCGGCACGTAGTACGGCGGCGCATAGACCGCGCCGGGTGTGCCGATCTGCACCGACCAGTTCGTGCGCGCGCTGGCAGCGCCCGTTGCGAACAGCGCACCGGCCGCGATGGCGGCGACGGCGGCCCATCTGAAAACAGAAGAATCCTTGGGGGAATGCATGGTGGCTCCAGGCCCGGCGCGAACGGCGCCGGGGTGGTCATGCAACGTGGCTCGCCTCCGCGTGGTGCACGCCGAAGGTCACCAGCTGGTTGCCAAACGTGAACAGAATTCTCAGTCGACGATCGCTCTGCGCGACAGCATGACGTCGTCGCCGGTCGTATTGAAGGCGATGGTCGGCGCGCTGAAGTCGCTCAGCGGCGCGCCCAGGCCGATCTCGCCGCGGCCGTGCAGCACGCATTCGTCGCGCCGCAAGGCGATCTCGTGGCTCGAGCCGCCGTTGCCGTGGAAGCGCACCCAGGTGCCGTAGGTGCTGACGTCGATCAGCACGCAACTGCCCTGCCGTTCTTCGATGCGCGCATGCAGCCGCGACACGCGCGGGTCGTTGACCACGAACTGCGCGTCGCCCACACGGCCGAGGTGAATGGGCAGCTGGTCGATGCGGAACATCGAGCGCACGTCGAGCCACGCGAGCTCGATGTGGCCGAAGGTGGAGTCGGGCGGCATCCGTGCCGGCAGCAGCGCGGCCGGCACCGTGAGGAAGCTGGTCAGGTCTTCCTGCCAGTCGATGCGGTGGACGATCGACATCTCGCTGCGCCCGCGGATGTTGATCGGTCCGAGGTCGCGGTGCTGCACCACGCCTTCGTGCAATTGCGCGATCACCGTCTCGGTGACCCAGATCTGGCCGGGGCCGGCCAGGTCGCTCAGGCGCGAGGCCAGGTTGACGGCATCGCCGAAGCAGTCGCCCTCGACCTCGACCACGTCGCCGCTGGCCACGCCGATCTGCAGCGCCATGCGCAGCGGCACCGGCCAGCCGGCCAGGCGCTTCTGGTGGTAGCGCTGCAGCTCGATCACCGCGTGCGTGGCGGCGGCGCCGCTGGTGAAGATGGCGAACACACCGTCGCCCAACGACTTCACGACCCGGCCGCCGTGGGCCTCGCACACACGCCCGATCCATTGGGTCAGCCGCGTCACGGTCTCGGTGGCACGCGCATTCCCCATGGCCTCGAAGACCCTGGTACTTCCGGTCAAGTCCGCGAAAACGACTGTGGAATTGACACCCATACTGTTTTTTTCTTGGCAGCAAGCGCTGGTTATGTTGCTCTGGACCTTTCGCTGCTCCTGCGAGAAGTTTCTCCGACATGCGCCATCACATGCAAGGAACGATCCGCAGAAGCTTCTTGTTGACGCTGCACGGCGCGGGCCCGCTGCCGCATCGTGCCGATGAGTTCTAAAGTTTTTTAATACTTTTGGACTCAAAACTCAAATGACAACAAAAGAGACCGCTAAAGCTTGTTGTTTGCAAACAAGAAACGGTGTTTCACATCTTGTGTCTCGGCCAACTGAGGCTTAAGGTAGCGACCGTTCCAGTTCCGGGCAATACGCTTTTCGTGACATGCTGCTCTTTCGCCGCCTTTTTCAGCTTCTGAACGTACCCGGCCTGGGATCGCGGCAGGTTGGGGAAAGTCAGCTCGGCCGCATTCGCACTGCGATGCTGTCGGTGCTCCAGGGCCGCGGCGGCCAATCGATCCAGCGTGTCAGTCAACGCGTGCGCTTTGCGGTCGATGTCGAAGCCCTCTGGTACCTGCGTCAGGACGTGATGGTTGCGCTGAGCGCCATCGACGGCGAATCGGCCGCACGGCGCCAGATGAAAGAAATCAACAGCATGTTCAAGGGCGGTCTGCCCGGCTCGATGGGCCCGCGCGCCCATCAGCGCTTCACGAACCAGTGACCGGCCTGAGCGGGCGAGCGGCATCGACAGCCGCCCGCGTCGCGGCTCAGTGATCGTGGTGATGGTCGTGACCGTGGTGATCGCCATGGTCATGGTGGCCATGCCGATGGCCCCACACCAGGAACACATCGCGCCCCTCGGCGGCCAGCGCCACCTTCGCACCCACCGGCAGCAGCACCTTGGTCTGCACGTGCCCGAACGGCAAGCCGGCGATCACCTGCACCTTCTTCAGGCTGGCGCGCAGCCGGTCGATCACCGTGTTCATGCCGAAGCCGCGGTCGTAGCCGGCGATGTTGCGCACGCCCGTGAACTGGCCGAACACGATGGCCTTCTGGCGCGCCAGCACGCCCGCGAGCTTCAGCTGGTCGAGCATGCGTTCGACGCGGTACGGGTGCTCGTTGGTGTCCTCGATGAACAGCACGCCCTTGTCGACCACCGGAAAGTACGGCGTGCCCAGCAGGCTGGCCAGCACGCAGAGGTTGCCGCCCCAGAGCACGGCGTCTTCGATCGGCTTGACCTTGAGTTCGGCGTCGCGCACCGGCATGCGCCAGCCGGTGCCCTCGCCCTGCCCGCTCAACAGGTCGTCGAAGCAGGCTTCCATGATGTCGTCGGGGCCGCCTTCGGCGCCGAAGTCTTCACCGACCGCGGGACCGGCCCAGGTGATGGCGCCGTTCTTGGCCAGCAGCGCGTTCTGCAGCGCCGTGAAGTCGCTGCAGCCGACGAACTCGGTGCCCTTGTCGATCGCCTTGGCCAGCGCCTTGTACGGCAGCGCGTCGAGGATGCGCGTGAGGCCGTAGCCACCGCGTGCGATCAGCGCCACGTCGGCACCGCTCGCGGCTGCGCGTGAGACGGCGGCGAGCCGCGTGGCGTCGTCGCCTGCGAAACGCTGGTGCGCCGTCAGTGCGGCTTCGTCGATTTCGACCTCATGGCCGAGGGCCTTGAGCCGGGCCACGCCGCGCCGGAAGGCGGCTTTGTCGCGGATGGCACTGGAGGGGGAGTAGATGTAGATATGTTGCGAAGTCACGGCGTCGAGTATCCCATTGCGTCCCGGATCTGCCGGGCCAGGGGGGCGGCCTGCGCGGCGCTGGGCCCGCCTGACGTGGCACGCGGACCGAGCGCACGCAGCGCGGCTTCGTAGCCCCGGTCGGGGAACGGCGCACGCCAGGCGTCCTTGGCGCGCACGCCGCTGTCGGGAGCGACGAGCGTCGCGACGAAGCGGCCCGGTGCCGCCGCTTGCAGCAGCGTTGCCAGTTCGCCGCCCGCCTCGCTGTGGACCAGCGCGAGTGGTTCGGGATGGACTTCGTCGAGCCACGCCAGCAGAACGTCGCGGTGCCATTCGAGCCGATGCGTTGCTTCGCGCTTGGGCTTGTCGCTCTTGCCGAAGCCGATCAGGTCGGGCACCAGTGTGCGCGCGCCGGGCGCGCCGACGAGGTGGCGAAAGAAGTAGCCCCACTCACCCGGGCCATGCAGGCACAGGACGTCGGCCACGCGACCATCGCTGGCTGCTGAACCAGTCTCGTCCACCCAGTGCAAACGCCAGCCCTGCAGGACCGCCCGGTCCTGAACGTGGTGCGGCGCAAAGTCGAACTCGGGGAGCGCGGCAAAGCGTTCGACGGGCGTGCGCAAGGCA
>NZ_CALRZC010000143.1:0-21937 GCF_943372545.1 Variovorax sp. YR752
CCGCGCCGGCGCGGCCGCGACGCCGCCGTCGACCTCCGACTCGGACACCGCGCCGCCCTGCATCGCCGGCACCGCGTCGCCTGCGCTGTAGCGCGGCGGCCAGTGGTTCAGCGTGGCCCGGCGCAACAGCGCCATGCCGCCGTTGGGCGAGAAGCTGCGCTCGAGCACGTGGGTCACGTTGTGGCGGTTGACGCGCTCGGTGACGATCAGCGTCGAGCAGCGCGTGCCGTAGGCCTGATCCGATGAACGGATGAAGGCCGGCGCGAGCATGCGCTCCTTGTCGAGGCCGATGCCGGTGTCGGGCAGGGCAGCGTCCTGCGGCAGCGAGCGGTCGGCCAGCGCCTCGAACAGGCGGGCCGCGAGTTCGTCGATCGAGGCGGACTCGGTGATGGCCTCACGGGTGCGTGCCTTCAGCGACAGCACCTTGGGCCACGGCGTGTCGAGCCCGGCGTTGGACAATCCGTAAACGCCACGTTCCAGCCGCTGCGGATGCGCACCGTTGTTGCTCGCCCAGTAGCACTCGCCGAGGGCGAAGTCCGCGGCAATCAGGTTGAAGCCGTTGTAGCCGGCCAGCGCGGTGCGCATCCAGAACTGGTCGACACGTTCGCGTGCCGCCAGCCACTCCGGCACGATGCGGCCGCGCGAAGGTGCCGTCGGGTCGTTGCGCGACGGGTCACGCACATTGGTCAGCAGTCCCAGTCGCCCTTCGGCGGTCAGGCCCAGCCAGGTGCCGCCGGCGTCGAGATCGCGGCCGCCGAGAATCTGCGTTGCCCCGGGCTCCGGTGCCCACCAGGCCAGGCGAGCCGCCGGGCGAGCGAAGAACTCGTCGCGGTTGGCCGCCACCACGAGCGGAAAGCGGCGGCTCTCGTCGAGCGCCAGCGTCAGCAGGCACATGGGGCGAACACCTCGGTGTGTCGGTCGCCGTCGATGAGCCCGTGCAGGCTCGCGGCGCGGGATTCGATCTGCTGCTGCAGCGTGTCGTCGAGGGCAGGGCCAGGCGTCATCGTGGCGATCGAGTAGGTTTCCATCCAGGTGATCTGGCCGCCCTTCACCTCCGGGCGGCGCAGCAGTCGCGCCAGCAGGCCGGGGTGTTCGAGGCTCAGTTGCGCCTGGAACGCATGCACTGTCGCCATCACTGCTTCGGCATGGTGCACTGGCGATCGATAGTAGATGAACAGCTCTCGCATCGGCGCTCCGGCGGTCGGGTGGGCTGGCCGCCCGTGAAGTTTTGCCGTGCCGTCTGCCGCGCGCCCGATCAGGCCGCGGCCGAGCCCTCGAACGGCACCGTGTAGGGCAGTTCGCGCCGCGTCAGCGGCGGACCCTCGGCGCTGCCCAGGTGCAGGGTGCCGCTGTCCAGGGCCGCCAGCTTCACCTCGGCAAGCAGCCGGCTGCCCTCCTCGGGCGAGGGCGCGGCATTCGCCACCAGCCCCGCCGGCTGCCCCGGGTCGGCACTGTGGAAGATCTCCTGCCCGGCGCTGGCCACCGCGACCACGTCGAACAGGAACATGCGGCGCTTCAGCGTGCCCCGATACTGGCTGCGAGCGACGACTTCCTGGCCCGGATAGCAGCCCTTCTTGAAGTCCACGCCGCCGACCAGTTCGAGGTTGATCATCTGCGGCACGAACTGTTCGACCGTGGCGGCCTCGATCGTCGGCACGCCGCTGCCCAGTTCGAGCCAGCGCCAGGTGTCGAGCGACAGCAGCGGCGCATCCACCGGCACGCCACCCGCGAGCAGCGCCCGCTTCATGCCCTGCGAGTCGGGAAGGCGGATCAGCGTGCCTGCCGCCGTGTCGCGGCGCTGCCAGACGGCAGCATCGCCGAGCAAGGTCGACGCCGCCGCACCGGCGAGGCCGTGCAGGGGCAACTCGGCACTCGCATCGCTGAGCTTGCACTGCGCGCGCAGCACGAACATCGACAAGCGCTTTAGCGTGGGCGCGAGCACGTCGGCCGAGCAGGCGAGCAGGATCTCGTCGGCCTCGCCCTGCCAGACGAGAAAGCTCGCCTGCAGCCGGCCCTTGGCCGAACAGAATCCCGCCAGCAACGCACGCTCGCGGTCGAGCGCGAGCATGTCGTTGGTGAGCTGGCCGTGGAGGAAGCGCGCGGCGTCGGCACCGCGGGCGCGGATCACGCCCCAGTGCGTCAGCGTGGCGACACCATTCGTTGCGAGGTCGGTCTGCATGTGCCGATTATCATCAGCCGCCATGAGTTGCATCGTGCAGGGGTCTCGCGGCATCGGCCGCATCGGGCAGCGGCCGCGATGATGTGGCTGGTCCGGTTCATCCTGCTCGGCCGGCTGGCGGGCGCAGCGGCGGCCGGTGCGCTCGCCTGGTGGTTGCACCAGCCCTTGCCGCTGGCCAGCGACAGCGTCGAGCTGTCCATCGAACAAGGCGAACGGCCGCGCGACATCGCGACCGGCTGGGTCCAGGCGGGCGTGAAGGCGCCGCCGTGGGCGCTGTACCAGTGGTTCCGCTGGTCGGGGCAGGCCAAGCGCATTCGTGCCGGCAGCTACGAGATCGGCCCCGGCACCACGCCGATCACGCTGCTCGAGAAGATGGTGCGCGGCGACGAGACACTGGCCACCGTGCGCCTGATCGAAGGCTGGACCTTCCGCCAGTTCCGCGCCGAGCTGGCCAGGGCCGATTCGCTCAAGCCGACCACGGCGACGATGAGCGATGCGCAGATCATGGAAGCGATCGGCAGCACCGGCCAACTGCCCGAAGGGCGCTTCTATCCGGACACCTACGCCTACAGCAAGGGCAGCGCGGACATCGCCGTGCTCAAGCGGGCCCACCGCGCGATGCGCCAGCGCGTCGACGAAGCCTGGGCAGCGCGCACGCCGGACCTGCCGCTGCGCAGCGCCGACGAAGCGCTCATCCTCGCCTCGATCGTCGAGAAGGAAACCGGCGCCGCCGCCGAGCGCGGGCGCATCGCCTCGGTGTTCGTCAACCGCCTGCGCATCGGAATGCCGCTGCAGACCGACCCGACCGTCATCTACGGCCTCGGCGAGGCCTTCGACGGCAACCTGCGCAAGCGCGACCTGCAGACCGACACGCCGTACAACACCTACACCCGGCCCGGCCTGCCGCCGACGCCGATCGCGATGCCGGGTGCCGCATCGCTGCGCGCGGCGGTACGGCCGGAGGCGTCGAAGGCGCTGTACTTCGTCGCCCGCGGCGACGGCACCAGCGAGTTCAGCGACACGCTCGCCGAGCATAATCGTGCGGTCAACAAGTACCAGCGCGGCCGCTAGAGCCCCAACCCCAGCCCGTGAGCGGCCGATTCATCACCTTCGAGGGCATCGACGGCGCCGGCAAGTCCACGCACATCGAGGCCCTGGCGCAGCGGCTGCGGCAAGGCGGCTGCGAAGTGGTCAATACGCGCGAGCCGGGTGGTACCGATCTGGCGGAGCGGCTGCGCGAACTGGTGCTGCATCAACGCATGGATGCGCTGACCGAGGCGCTGCTGGTCTTCGCGGCACGCCGAGACCACGTGCAGACGCTCGTCGCTCCGGCGCTTGAGCGCGGTGCCACGGTGCTGTGCGACCGCTTCACCGACGCCACCTTCGCCTACCAGGGGGCGGGGCGCGGATTCGATGCCGCCGTGCTGTCCCAGCTCGAGCAATGGGTTCACGGTGCGCTGCAGCCCGACCTGACGCTCTGGCTGGACCTGCCCGCCGAGACGGCCGCGCAGCGCCGGGCCCAGGCGCGTGCGGCCGACCGCTTCGAGAGCGAAGACCTGGCCTTCTTCGAGCGCGTGCGTGCCGGCTATGCGCAGCGCTGTGCACAGGCGCCGCAGCGATTCGTGCGCATCGATTCGTCGCTCGAGCGCGGCGCCGTGTGGGCGCAGATCGCTGCCGAGCTGGAGCGGCGCGGATGGTAGGCCCCGACGGTACGTTGCCCTTGCCCTGGCTGGACGCATGGCTGGCGCAGGCGCTGCAGTCGCAACGCAGCCATGCGCTGCTGATCCACGGCCCGGCAGGCGTTGGCCAGTGGCAGCTGTCCCTGACACTGGCTCAGGCCTGGCTGTGCGACGCGACGGCGCCCGGCCGCCGCCCGTGCGGGCACTGCAGCTCGTGCCGTCTGGTGCAGGCGCGGTCGCATCCCGACCTGCTCGTGCTGCTGCCCGAGGCACTGCAGGCGCCACTGGGCTGGGCCGCTTCCGACGCCGACTCCGAACCGGCCGAGCCGGGCAGCAAGAGCCGGCAACCGAGCAAGGAGATCAAGGTCGAGGCGGTGCGCGGCGCGGTCGCCTTCGCGCAGACCACGCCCGCGCGTGAAGCCGGCAAGGTGGTCGTGCTGCATCCGGCCGAGCGCATGAACGGCATCGCCGCCAACGCGCTGCTGAAGACGCTGGAAGAGCCGGCCGGCTCGGCACGATTCATCCTCAGTTGCGCCGCACCCGAGGCGCTGCTGCCCACCATCCGCAGCCGCTGCCAGGCAGTCGCACTGGGGGTGCCGGACGCAGCCCAGGCACTGTCCTGGCTGTCCGGGCAGGGCGTGGCCTCGCCCGAGGTGGTGCTCGCCGGAGCCGGCGGCCAGCCGCTCGATGCGCTCGAGCGGGTGCGCGACGGCATCGATGCGCGGATCTGGGCACAGTTGCCCAAGCTCGCCCAGCGCGGCGAAGCCGCGTCGCTGACCGGCTGGACCGTGGCGCGCGTGGTCGATGCGCTGCAGAAGCTCTGCCACGACGCCCTGTGCGCTGCCGTAGGCGCCGCGCCGCGCTACTTCCCGCCGGACAGCGTGCCGGCTCAGACCGACGTGAATGCCTTGCTGGCCTGGTCGCGCGATCTGCAGCGCATGGCGCGACAGGCCGACCACCCCCTGAACGCCGGCCTGGCGACCGAGGCCTTGTTCTCGCGCGCCCGTCAGGCGCTGGCCACGCCGCGCGGCGAACAGTCCGCCCGGCGTGGCGTTTCGGTACACTCGAACGCATGAGCGACGCCAGCGGTAGAAGCATGCTGCCCGGACCCCCCGCCACCGCCGCGGCGGCGCGGCCCAGCGTCATTCAACTGGTGTTCCGCGAGAAGGGCGCGCTGTATGCCGCCTACATGCCAGTGTTCTCCGACGGCGGTCTGTTCGTCCCGACGACACGCGAGTACCGGCTCGGCGAGGACATCTACCTGCTGCTGTCGCTGCCCGACGACCCGCAGCGCTATCCGGTGGCGGGCAAGGTCGGCTGGATCACGCCGGCCAACGCCTCGGGCGGACGGACGCAGGGCGTCGGCGTGCGCTTCCCGACCGACGAGAAGACCCGCCTGCTGAAGCTGAAGATCGAAGAGATTCTCGGCACCTCGATCTCCTCGGCCAAGCCGACCCAGACCATCTGAGGCGCCCGCCTCGTCGCGGCTGGCATGGCGCCGGCCGCGCCTTCCATGCCAGCACACCTGCGCGATGTTCGTCGATTCCCACTGTCATCTGAGCTTTCCCGAACTCGCAGCGCGCATCGACGAGATCCGCACCGCCATGGCCGCCGCCTCCGTGGACCGCGCGCTGTGCATCTGCACGACGCTGGAGGAGTTCGACGAGGTGCACGCGCTGGCGATGCGCTACGACAACTTCTGGTGCAGTGCCGGCGTGCATCCGGATAGCGAGGGCGTGCGCGAGCCGAGCGTCGACGAACTGATTGCCCTGGCAGGGCGGCCCCGCGTGGTGGCGATCGGCGAGACCGGGCTCGACTACTACCGCCTCGGCGAGCGCAGCGTGGAGGATATGGCGTGGCAGCGCGACCGCTTCCGGGCGCACATCCGCGCCGCCAAGGCTGCTCGCAAACCTCTGGTGATCCACACGCGCAGCGCGTCCGACGACACGCTGGCCATCCTGCGCGAGGAGGGCGCCGACGCGGCCGGCGGGGTGTTCCATTGCTTCACCGAGACGATGCAGGTGGCTCGCTCCGCGCTCGACCTCGGCTTCTACATCTCGTTCTCGGGCATCGTCACCTTCAAGAACGCGGTGGAACTGCAGGAAGTGGCGCGCTATGTCCCGTCCGACCGCTGCCTGATCGAGACGGACAGCCCTTATCTCGCTCCGGTGCCTTTCCGCGGCAAGACCAACACGCCGGCCCTCGTGCCGCATGTGGCCGCCAAGCTGGCGGAGTTGCGCGGGACGTCGATCGAGGCGATCGCCGCGGTGACCAGCGCCAACTTCGAGGCACTTTTCAGAACCTGAAGCGTTACATCAACAGGCGCTCCCAAGCGTTGGTCGGGAAAAGAGTTTTTGCTTGTTGCAGTTCTGGCAATTATGAGAAATCACTTTAAGAATGCTGTCTATCTTGCTCTCCTGATTGCTTCTTCAACCGTC
This sequence comes from Variovorax sp. YR752, assembly GCF_943372545.1. NCBI lineage: Bacteria > Pseudomonadati > Pseudomonadota > Betaproteobacteria > Burkholderiales > Comamonadaceae > Variovorax > Variovorax sp. YR752. The sequence continues at coordinate 6,297 of NZ_CALRZC010000143.1, forward strand.
GGAGCCGGGTCGTACGATGACTTCTTCGTCGCGATCATCCGCGACGATGTCAGCACCGTACGTTCCTTGCTCGCCCGCGGCATGGATCCGAACAGTCGCGACCCCAAGGGGCAACCGGCGCTGGCGGTGGCCATCCGGCGCGAGTCGCCCCGCGCCTTCGCCGCGCTGCTGGCTCGCTCGGACGTCGACGTGAACGCCCAGAACGCTGCGGGTGAGTCCGCCCTGATGCTCGCCGCCATCGCCGGTGATCTGGACGCCTGCCAGCAACTGCTCGAGCGTGGGGCCCTGGTCAGGAAGTCGGGTTGGGCGCCGATCCACTATGCAGCGAGCGGGCCCGAGACCCGGATCGTTCGCCTGCTGCTCGACCGCGGCGCCGAGATCGATGCCGAGGCGCCTAACGGAACGACGGCACTGATGCTGGCCGCCCAGACGGGGCCCGAGAGCACGGTCGAATTCCTGCTGGCGCGCGGCGCCGACACGCGGCGCCGCAATCAGCGCGGCCTGCAGGCCATCGACTTCGCCGAGCAGGCCGGCCGCGACTGGCTGGTCGAGCGCCTCGAGAAGCTGCCGCGCTGAGATTCCGTGCGCAGTTCACGCCACGAGTGGCGTGTCAGGTTTCTTCCTACACGCCACATGGCGGCACGACGACTTCCGCGGCGAGGACGCGCGCCTAGAGTGCGTTTCATCCCAGTGCACTTGCCGGAGGTTCTCGATGCAGTCAGCACAACCCGTCGCCAATCCGTTCGCTCTGCTGCTCAATCCCGCGGCGGTCGTCGAGGAGATGGAGCGCTCAGAACGGCTGAACCGGCTCTCGAGCCGCATCTGCAGACCGCTGGACCGGGTACAGCCCGCCAACGGCAGCGCCGATGCGGCGCCGGACGATGCCGATCTCGTGGTCGCACCAGAGCTGGAGAACCGCCGCTTCGGTTGAAGCCCTGCTTAAATGCGCGACGATGTATATTATGTCAACTTACGTCGGTGAATTTCTGCAGCGGGTGTCAGGCCTCAGCCTCCTTGCGATTCTGGCGCTGGCGCCCCGCCCGGCGGACGCTGTCGAACTGTTCGGGGGCATCGGCACCACCGGCCTCGAGATCGGCGTCGGTGAACGTGTCGGCCCCAACACCGGCCTGCGCCTGAGTGGCGAGTTCCTGGATCTGAGCCGGGACTTCGAGCGCAACGGCGCCAGCTACGACACCAAGCTCAAGTTCTCGACGCTGGCCGTCTACGGCGACTACTTTCTGGGTGACCGCTTCCGCCTCACCGCGGGCGCGCAGTTCGGCACCCGCAAGGCCTCCGGCAACGCCGTGGCCAGCAATGGCACGATCACGATCAACGGCGTGACCTATCCAGCCGCCGGGGAAAGCGTGGACGCCGAAGCCAAGTTTCCTTCGACGACACCGTACCTCGGCATCGGCTGGGGTCACGCCCAGACCGGCCAAGGCCTGAGCTTCTACGTCGATGCGGGCGTTCTGGTCGGCAAGGCCGACGCGAAGATCACGCCCTCGGCCGGACTGCTCGCCGCAGCGGGCCAGGCGAACATCGACGCCGAGCAGCGCAATCTGCAGGAGAGCGTCGACAAGCTGAAGCTCTTCCCGGCCGTGAAGTTCGGCATCGGCTACAAGTTCTGATCCGCCGCGAGCACCAATGAGAACAGGCCCCGCGGGGCCTGTTCTTCTTGCGTCTGGCGGAGTCGGAGGGATTCGAACCCTCGATGCAGGTTTTGCCCGCATACTCCCTTAGCAGGGGAGCACCTTCGGCCACTCGGTCACGACTCCGGCGAAGGATCGCATTCTAGCCGCGAACGCGGCCGATTCCCTCTCAGGCCGGGGCCTGATCGAGATCGAATGCCTTGTGCAGCGCGCGCACGGCGAGTTCCATGTACTTCTCGTCGATCACCACGCTGGTCTTGATCTCGCTGGTGGTGATCATCTGGATGTTGATGCCCTCCTCGCTGAGCGAGCGGAACATCTTGCTGGCCACACCGACGTGCGAGCGCATGCCGATGCCGACGATGCTGACCTTGCAGATCTTGGTGTCGCCGCTGACTTCGGCCGCGCCGGTCTTCGGCACCACCGTGTTCTTCAGCAGGTCCAGCGTTCGCTGGTAGTCGTTGCGGTGCACGGTGAACGAGAAGTCCGTCTTGCCGTCGTGCGAGACGTTCTGGATGATCACGTCGATGTCGATGTTGGCGTCGGCCACCGGCCCGAGGATCTGGTAGGCGATGCCGGGCTTGTCGGGCACGCCCAGCAGGCTGATCTTGGCTTCGTCGCGGTTGAACGCGATGCCGGACACGACGGCTTGTTCCATCTTCTCGTCTTCCTCAAAGGTAATCAGCGTGCCCGAACGGGCCTCTTCGGCGATGTCGATGTCCCAGGGCGTGAAGCTGGACAGCACGCGCATCGGCACGCGGTACTTGCCGGCGAACTCCACCGAGCGGATCTGCAGCACCTTGGAGCCGAGGCTGGCCATCTCGAGCATCTCCTCGAAGCTGATGGTGTGCAGGCGGCGCGCTTCCGGAACGATGCGCGGGTCGGTGGTGTAGACACCGTCGACGTCGGTGTAGATCAGGCACTCGTCTGCCTTTAGCGCTGCGGCGACGGCCACCGCCGAGGTGTCCGATCCACCGCGGCCCAGCGTGGTGATGTTGTTGGCGTCGTCGACACCCTGGAAGCCGGTGATGATCACCACCTTGCCGGCGGCCAGGTCGGCACGCACCCGCTGGTCCTCGATGCTCTGGATGCGCGCCTTGGTGTACGAACTGTCGGTGGCGATCGGCACCTGCCAGCCGGTGTAGCTGACCGCCGGCATACCCTCGGCCTGCAGTGCGATGGCCAGCAGACCGACCGAGACCTGCTCGCCGGTGGCGGCGATCATGTCGAGCTCGCGCTGAAGCTCGGGCGTGGTTGCGGCGGGCGACAGCTCTTTGGCCAGGCCGAGCAGGCGATTGGTCTCGCCGCTCATGGCCGAGGGCACGACCACCATCTGGTGCCCTGCCCGCGCCCATTTGGCGACGCGCTTGGCGACGTTGCGGATGCGCTCGGTCGAGCCCATCGACGTGCCGCCGTACTTGTGAACGATGAGTGCCATGGAAGGACAGTGCCGCGGTGATTGCTCGAAGGGGGTCACGCCGCGCTCGTGAACCCGGCATTCTATCCGGCCGACTTGCGCTCCCATGACAGCTGGACCAGCGGCTGGCCGGGAAGTCCGATCACGCGCGCATCGAGGCCGAGGCCGGGCACGAAGACCAAGTGGCCGCCGCTGTAGACCAGCGGGCCGTCACGTTCCCAGGCCGGCACGGCCTGCGCCTGGAACTGCTTCTTCAGGCTGCGCGGCGGGCGGCCGAAACCGGCCTGGAACTGCTCGCCGCCGCTGCGTTCGCGCAGTTCGAGCGCGGCCAGCCAGGCCAGCGGCACGCCGCCCTCGCGCACACGCTCCACGAGCAAGGCGCCTCCCCAGCCGGGCAGCACGTGCCGGCCGGCACGGCGAACGGCGAAGATCGCTTCGCGTAGCGGCGGCATCGGTGCCCCCGGCGCCCGCGCAATCCAGCGCAGCCGGCCACGGTAGGCACGAAGCCGCCCGCCCTCACCCTCCCAGGTGCCCTGCCCGGACCGACCCAGTTCCGCCATCAGGCGCACGACCAGACTGGACGGCGCGGGCACTCCCGTGCGAGCGCGCAACCAGTGGCGCAGCGCGTTCGCGCGGCGGGCTTCGCTGGCTGCGGCCCAGGGCGCGATCAGCAGTTCGTGCCGGTCGGTCATCCGGGAGAGATCCTCTGCGGCGAACTCGTCGAGACAGGCGCAGGCCTGCTGCGCCCAGGCCGCCGTGTCGGCGAGCGTCGTTGCTGCCTGCGGGAAGGCCTGCACGATCGCGGGCCACACCTGCAGGCGCAAGCGGTTGCGGGCGAAGCGCGGGTCGGCGTTGCTGTCGTCTTCGATGTGCTTCAGGCGATGCGCTCGCACGTAGGCGGCAATCGCGTTCGGATCGTGCTCCAGCCAGGGCCGCAGCCAGCGGATGCCGTCGCGCTCGGCCTGGCGCGGCATGCCGGCCAGGCCGGCCACGCCGCCGCCGCGCAGCGCCTGGATCAGCACGGTCTCGGCCTGGTCGAGCCGGTGGTGGGCCAGCAGCACGGTGTCCGCGCCCTCCTCCATCGCCAGGCGGCGCAGCGCGCGGTAGCGCTCCTTGCGCGCCCAGCCCTCGACACTCTCGCCGCGCTCGGGGCGGCCCTCGAGCCGGGCCACGCACAGCCGGATCGGCCAGCGTCGCGACCAGCGCGCCGTCTGCCGCTCGCAGAAGTCCGCCCAGGCATCGGCGTGCGCGCTCAGCCCGTGATGGACGTGCAGCGCAATCACCTCGACGCCGAGCGGCAGCGCTGCCACCAGCGTCGCATGCAGCAGCGCGGTGGAGTCGCGCCCGCCGCTCCAGGCGACGGCGATGCGCCGGGGTGGCTTCACCGCACCTGCGACGGAGCGCTCAGCGCTCCTTGCTGTCGGTGAAGCGGCCGTAGGCCTGCAGCCGCTCGTAGCGGCGCTGCAGCAGTTCCTTCGGCTTCAGGTCACTGACCTGGCGCAGCGCGTCGTTGAGCGCGCGCTTGAGGAAGGAGGCCATCTGCTTGTGGTCGCGGTGCGCGCCGCCGACCGGTTCGTTGACGATCTTGTCGACCAGTTGCAGCGCCTTCAGCCGGTGCGCCGTGACGCCCAGCGCCTCGGCCGCATCCGAGGCACGTTCGGCCGTCTTCCACAGGATCGAGGCGCAACCTTCGGGCGAGATCACCGAGTAGATCGAGTACTGCAGCATCAGCGTCTGGTCGCCGACGCTGATCGCCAGCGCGCCGCCCGAGCCGCCTTCGCCGATGATGGTGCAGACGATCGGCACCTCGAGCTGCGCCATCTCGAAGATGTTGCGGCCGATCGCTTCCGACTGTCCGCGCTCCTCGGCGCCGATGCCCGGGTAGGCCCCCGGCGTATCGACGAAGGTGAACACCGGCAGGCCGAACTTCTCGGCCAGCTTCATCAGGCGCAGCGCCTTGCGGTAGCCCTCGGGGCGCGACATGCCGAAGTTGCGCTGCGCGCGCTCCTTGGTGTCGCGGCCTTTCTGGTGGCCGAGCACCATGCAGGGCTGGCCGTTGAAGCGCGCCAGGCCGCCGACGATCGACAGGTCGTCGGCGTAGTGGCGGTCGCCGTGCAGTTCCTGGAAGTCGGTGAAGATCTCGTTGACGTAGTCCAGCGTGTAGGGCCGCTGCGGATGCCGCGCGATCTGCGTCACCTGCCAGGGCGTGAGGCTGGCGTAGATGTCCTTGGTGAGCTGGAGGCTCTTCTTGCTCAGGCGGTCGATCTCTTCCGAGATGTCGACCGCAGACTCGCTCTGCACGTAGCGCAGTTCCTCGATCTTGGACTCGAGTTCCGAGACCGGCTGCTCGAACTCCAGGAAATGGCGTTTGCTCATGGATGGGTTTCCTCCGCGTCGTGCGGCTGTTCCCTGCGACGGGTCAGTAGTCTACCGGCAGCGGGTCCAGGCTCCGCCAGATGTACCACGTGGCCACCGAGCGGAACGGCGCCCAGGCGTCGCCGACTTCGCGCGCTTCCGCCCGCGAGACCGGCTCGCCGCTGAAGTAGTTCAGGCTGATGCCCTTGAGCAGGCCGAGGTCGTCCAGCGGCAGCACGTTCGGGCGCATCAGGTGGAAGATCAGGAACATCTCAGCCGTCCATCGGCCGATGCCGCGGATGGCGACCAGCTCTTCGATGATCGCCTCGTCGTCCATCTGCTGCCACTGGCGCACATGGACGGTACCCGCCTCGAAATGCTGCGCCAGGTCGAGCAGGTACTCGACCTTGCGCGCCGACAGGCCGGCGCCGCGTGCATCGGCGATGTCGAGTTCGAGCACGGCCGCCGGCTTGAGCCGCGTGCTTGGCTCGGGCATCAGCGCGGCGAAGCGCTCCCACACCGACTGCGCGGCTTTCACCGAGATCTGCTGGCCGACGATCGAGCGCGCCAGTGTCGTGAAGGCGTCGCCGCGGCTCTGCAGCCGGCCTTCGCCGAACTGCGGGATCAGCTTGCGCATCACCCGGTCGCGGCGCGACAGATGACGGCACGCGTCGTCCCAGTAGTCGGGGGTGGTCCCCGCCTTGGCAGGCGACATGCTGCTCAGCCCTTCACCCAGGTGGTGCCCTGCGGCGAGTCCTTCAGGACGATGCCACGCTCGGCGAGTTCCTTGCGGATCACATCGGCATGCGCGAAGTCGCGCGAGGCCTTGGCGGCCGCGCGAGCGGCGATGCGCTCCTCGATCCAGGCAGCGTCACTGCTGTCGTGACCCGCGCCGCCCTGCAGAAACTGGCGCGGCACCTGCTGCAGGATGCCGACCGTCGCGGCCAGCCCCTTGAGCAGCGCTGCCGTCTGCGCCGAGCGTGTGCGGTTCAGCTCACCGGCCAGCTCGAACAGCACGGCAAAGGCCTCCGGCGTGTTGAAGTCGTCGTTCATCGCGGCCTTGAACGCGGCCGCCTGCGGCTGGCTCCAGTCGAGTTCGCCCGCCGGCACGGCAATGCCGTCGAGCGCCGTGTAGAGACGGCGCAGCGCGCTCCTGGCGTCGTCGAGATTGGCGTCGCTGAAGTTGAACGGGCTGCGGTAGTGGGTGCGCAGCATGAAGAAGCGCAGCGTCTCGCCGTCGTAGTGCTTGAGCACGTCGCGGATGGTGAAGAAGTTTCCCAGCGACTTCGACATCTTCACGTTGTCGACGTTGAGGAAGCCGTTGTGCATCCACGTATTCACAAAGCGGATGCCGTTGGCGCCCTCGCTCTGCGCGATCTCGTTCTCGTGGTGCGGAAAGATCAGGTCCAGCCCGCCGCCATGGATGTCGAAGTGCTGGCCGAGCAGCGTGCAGCCCATCGCCGAGCACTCGATGTGCCAGCCGGGGCGGCCGCTGCCGAACTCGCTGGCCCACTTGGCGTCGTGGGGCTCGCTGTCCTTGGCCGACTTCCAAAGCACGAAGTCCAGCGGATCCTCCTTGCCGTCGAGCACGGCCACGCGCTCGCCGGCGCGCAACTGGTCGATCGACTTGCCGGACAGCTTGCCGTAGCCGGGGAACTTGCGCACCGAGAAGTTCACGTCGCCGTTGCTCGAACGGTAGGCCAGGCCCTTGCGTTCCAGCGTGGCGATCATCTCCAGCATCTGCGGCACGTACTCGGTGGCGCGCGGCTCGTGCGTCGGCGGCAGCACGCCGAGGCGGCCGATGTCCTCGTGCATCGCCGCGGTCATCTCGGCGGTGAGCTGGCGGATCGGGATGCCGCGCTCCACCGCACGCTTGATGATCTTGTCGTCGATGTCGGTGATGTTGCGCACGTAGGTCACGTCGTAGCCCAGCGTGCGCAGCCAGCGGTAGACCATGTCGAAGACGAGCAGGAAGCGCGCATGGCCGACATGGCACAGGTCGTAGATCGTCATGCCGCACACGTACATGCGCACATGCTTCGGATCGATCGGCGTGAAGGTCTCGATGTCGCGCGAGAGCGTGTTGTGGATGCGCAGCGTCATGGGCCGGTCGGCGGGGGATTCAGGGGGCTTGCGTCAGCGCCTCGTGTGGCTGCCGCGACGACCCCGCGACGCGTCCGGTCGAAGGGCCTGAACTAGAATCGATTCAGTATAGCGGGCCCGCCCGGGCGACGAAGTCGGGGTCCACCGCAGTTCGCACTCTCCGCCCGCGCCGCGTCCTCCCCACCGAATGAGCTTCCTCCGCCCCTGGCTGATCTGCCTCCTGCTCGCCGCCGGCGTTGCGCGGGCGGACGAACTCGCGGAGGTGCAACGCCTGCATGCGATCGGCCAGACCGGCGAGGCGCTCCAGCGTGCCGAGAAGCACGTGGCAACGCACCCGAAGGACGCCGGCATGCGCTTCCTCGTCGGCGTGATGCTTGCCGAGACGCAGCGGTCGTCCGAGGCGAGCGCGGTGTTCGGGCAACTGGTCGTCGACTACCCCGAACTGCCCGAGCCCTACAACAACCTGGCGGCGCTGAAGGCAGCGGCGGGCGATTACGACGGCGCCAAGGCCGCGCTCGACCAGGCCCTGCGCGCCAATCCCTCCATGGCCACGGCGCACGAGAACCTCGGCGATGTGCAGGTGATGCTCGCCTTGCGCGCCTACGCGCGGGCACTTCAGCTCGATCCGGCCAGCGCGACGCTGCCGGCCAAGCTCGCCATGGTCAAGCAGTTGCTGCGCCCGCCGGCGCGCACGACACCCTGACCCCACGACGTTCCAACCCGAGGAGACTCCGAGAGATGAAAACCCGCCATATCGGGCATGCACTGATCGCCACTGCGCTGGCGCTGGGCACGCATCTGGCCGCGCACGCGCAGAAGGTCCGCTTCGCGACCAGCGCAGGCGACATCGTCATCGAGCTCGACGCCGCGAAAGCCCCGAAGTCGGCAGCCAACTTCGTCGAGTACGCGAAGAGCGGCCACTACGAAGGCACGGTGTTCCATCGTGTCATCCCCAACTTCATGATCCAGGGCGGCGGCATGACGGCCGACATGAAGGAGAAGCCGACACGCGCGCCGATCCCGCTGGAAAGCGGCAATGGCCTGGACAACGTGCGCGGCAGCGTCGCGATGGCGCGCACGATGGACCCGAACTCCGCCACCGCGCAGTTCTTCATCAACGTGACCGACAACGGCTTCCTCAACAAGGCGCAGTCGCGCGACGGCAACGGCTACGCCGTGTTCGGAAAGGTAGTCGCCGGCATGGACGTGGTCGACAAGATCCGCGCCGTGCCCACCGGCAACAAGGGCATGCACCAGAACGTGCCGCTCGAACCCATCGTCATCAAGAAAGTCAGCGTGGAGAAGTGACATGAGCACCAAGGTTCAACTGCAGACCAGCAAGGGCGAGATCACCATCGAGCTCGACGACGCGAAGGCGCCGGCGACCGTCGCCAACTTCATCGACTACGTGAAGAAGGGCCACTACGACGGCACGGTGTTCCACCGCGTCATCCCCGGCTTCATGATCCAGGGCGGTGGCTTCGAGCCCGGCATGAAGCAGAAGTCGACGGGCGCGCCGATCCAGAACGAGTCGGCCAACGGCCTGACCAACGACCGCTACACGGTCGCCATGGCGCGCACCTCGGCGCCGCACTCGGCGACAGCGCAGTTCTTCATCAACGCCACAGACAACGGCTTCCTGAACCGCGCGCAGTCGCAGGATGGCTGGGGCTATGCCGTGTTCGGCAAGGTGAGCGCGGGCACCGAGGTGGTCGACGCGATCGAGCGCGTCAAGACCGGCCGCAGCGGCGGGCATGGCGACGTGCCGGTCGAGGACGTGCTGATCCAGCGCGCCACCGTGCTGGACTGAAGTCCGGCCCGCCCGGCGATGACGCATCCGCCCCCGCTGCCCACCTTCTGGGAACTGCTTGCGCCGGCGGACTGGACGGCGATCGACTTCATCAGCGACCTGCACCTCGCCGACGAGACACCTCGCACCTTCGAGGCCTGGGCCGCGTACATGCGCGACACGCCGGCCTCGGCGGTCATCATCCTCGGCGACCTGTTCGAGGTCTGGATCGGCGACGACGCTCGCCACGCCGGCTTCGAGGCGCGCTGCGCCGAGGTGCTCGCCGAGGCGGCGTCGCGCCGCAGCGTGGCCTTCATGTGCGGCAACCGCGACTTCCTCGTCGGCGCCGAGACGCTGCGCGACTGCGGCGTGCTCGCATTGCCCGACCCGACGGTGCTGGTCGCCTTCGGCGAGCGGCTGATGCTGGTGCATGGCGATGCGCTGTGCCTCGATGACCACGAGTACCAGCGCTTCAGGGCACAGGTGCGTTCGTCGGCCTGGCAAAGGGAGTTCCTCGCCAGGCCGCTGGCCGAACGCGCGCAGATCGCCCGGGCCATGCGCGCGCAAAGCGAACAGCGCAAGCGTGGCATGGCGCCGGCAGACTGGGTGGACATCGACAAGGCCACCGCAGTGCGCTGGATGCACGAGGCCGGCACACCGACGCTGGTCCACGGCCACACACATCGGCCGGCGCGGGAGGATCTGGCGCCGGGCTTCGTCCGCGAGGTGCTGAGCGACTGGGACTGCGACACGCCCGGCACACCGCGCGCCGAGGTGCTGCGCCTGAAGCGCGGCGGGCTCTCGCGCATTCCGCTGGCCCGATGATCGGCGCCTGGTGGCGGCAATGGCGCTCGGCGCGCACGCTCGAGCGTCGCGCGATTCCCGATCCGCTGTGGCAGCTCACGCTGGCCCGCTATCCCTTCATTGCCAGCCGCTCGGCCGATGAGCGGCAACGGCTGCGCGAACTGAGCACGCTGTTCCTCGCCGACAAGGAGTTCGCCGGCATGCAGGGCCTGGAGATCGACGACGGCATGGCCGTGGCGATCGCCGCGCAGGCCTGCCTGCCCATCCTGCGGCTGGGACTGGGACACTATGACGGATTCAAGGGCATCGTCGTCCACCCTGACATCGTCGTCGCGCGCCGCGAGGTGATGGACGACGACGGCGTGGTCCACCACTACGACGAGGAGCTCTCCGGCGAGGCGATGGAAGGCGGCCCGGTGATGCTCTCCTGGCGCGACGTGGCCGACGCCGGCGACAGCGCGGCCTGGGGCTACAACGTCGTCGTGCACGAGTTCGCCCATGTGCTCGACATGCGTGACGGCGCGGCCGATGGTGTGCCGCTGCTGCCCGATCGCGCGGCCCGCGAACGCTGGCTTGGCGTGCTCGAGCCGCAGTGGCAGGACTTCTGCGCGCGTGTCGATGCCGGCGAAGAGACGCTGATCGATCCCTACGGCGCCGAGGCGATCGATGAGTTCTTCGCGGTCGCCTCCGAGGTGTTCTTCGTCGACGCGCCGGCGCTGCGAGCGGAGCATCCGGCGCTGTACGAACTGCTCGCCGGCTACTACCAGCAGCATCCGGCCGCGCGCCACGAATGACGAAGGGGCCCGCAGGCCCCTTCGCTGTCGTCCCTCGATCCCGATCAGGCCGTCGCCGGCTCCGCCTTGGGCTTGTCGCTCTTCTTCGGTGGGGCGATGTCGAGCACCGGCTTGCCGTCGTCGTCGATGCCCACCGTCAGGCGGCCACCGTCGACCAGCCGGCCGAACAGCAGTTCGTCGGCCAGTGCGCGGCGGATCGTGTCCTGGATGAGGCGCTGCATCGGCCGCGCGCCCATCAGCGGATCGAAGCCCTTCTTCGCCAGGTGCTTGCGCAGCGCGTCGGTGAAGGTGACGTCGACCTTCTTCTCCTGCAGCTGGCTCTCGAGCTGCAGCAGGAACTTGTCGACCACCCGCAGGATGATCTCCTCGTCCAGCGCACGGAAGCTGACGATCGCGTCGAGCCGGTTGCGGAACTCCGGCGTGAACAGGCGCTTGATGTCTCCCATCTCGTCGCCCTGCTCGCGCGAGTTGGTGAAGCCGATGGTCGCCTTGTTCATCGTCTCGGCGCCGGCGTTCGTCGTCATGATGATGATGACGTTGCGGAAGTCGGCCTTGCGCCCGTTGTTGTCGGTCAGCGTGCCGTGGTCCATGACCTGAAGCAGCACGTTGAATACGTCCGGGTGTGCCTTCTCGATCTCGTCGAGCAGCAGCACCGCGTGCGGCTTCTTGCTGATCGCCTCGGTCAGCAGCCCGCCCTGGTCGAAGCCGACATAGCCCGGAGGCGCGCCGATCAGCCGGCTGACAGCGTGGCGCTCCATGTACTCCGACATGTCGAAGCGGATCAGCTCGATGCCCAGGATGTAGGCCAGCTGGCGCGCCACCTCGGTCTTGCCGACACCGGTGGGCCCGCTGAACAGGAACGAGCCGATCGGCTTGTCCGGGCGGCCCAGGCCCGACCGGGCCATCTTGATGGCCGCGGCCAGCGCCTCGATCGCCGGCTCCTGGCCGAAGACGACGCTGTTGAGGTCGCGGTCCAGGCTCTTGAGCTTGCTGCGGTCGTCGTTGGACACGCTGGTCGGCGGAATGCGCGCGATCTTCGCGACGATGTCCTCGACCTCGGCGCGCGTGATGGTCTTCTTCTGCTTGCTCTTGGGCAGAATGCGCTGTGCGGCACCGGCCTCGTCGATCACGTCGATGGCCTTGTCGGGCAAGTGGCGGTCGTTGATGAACTTGGCCGACAACTCGGCGGCGGCCTGTAGCGCGCCGAGCGCGTACTTGACGCTGTGGTGCTCCTCGAAGCGCGACTTCAGGCCCTTGAGGATCTCCACCGTCTGCTCGACGGAAGGCTCGACCACGTCGATCTTCTGGAAGCGCCGCGACAGCGCCGCATCCTTCTCGAAGATGCCGCGGTACTCGGTGAAGGTGGTCGCGCCGATGCACTTCATCGAGCCCGAGCTCAGCGCCGGCTTGAGCAGGTTGCTCGCGTCCAGCGTGCCGCCCGAGGCCGCGCCGGCGCCGATCAGCGTGTGGATCTCGTCGATGAAGAGGATCGCGTTGGGCTGGTCCTTCAGGTGCTTGAGCACGCCCTTCAGGCGCTGCTCGAAGTCACCACGGTACTTGGTGCCGGCCAGCAGCGCGCCCATATCCAGCGCGTAGACGATCGAGTTGGCGAGCACCTCGGGCACGTCGTTCTGCGTGATGCGCCAGGCCAGGCCCTCCGCGATTGCGGTCTTGCCCACGCCGGCCTCGCCGACCAGCAGCGGGTTGTTCTTGCGTCGGCGGCACAGGATCTGGATGACTCGCTCGACCTCGTGGTCACGGCCGATCAGCGGGTCGATCTTGCCGTCGCGAGCGAGCTGATTGAGGTTCTGGGTGAACTGGTCGATCGGCGAGCCCTTGCCCTCGCCCTCGTCCTTCTCGCCCTCGTTGCCGCCGCTGCTGCCCTCGGCCGGCTTGGCAGGCTCCGGCGGATCGCTCTTCTTGATGCCGTGGGCGATGAAGTTCACCACGTCCAGGCGCGTGACCCCCTGCTGGTGCAGGTAGTAGACGGCGTGCGAGTCCTTCTCGCCAAAGATGGCCACCAGCACGTTGGCGCCGGTGACTTCCTTCTTGCCGCTGCCGGTGGACTGCACGTGCATGATCGCGCGCTGGATGACGCGCTGGAAGCCCAGCGTCGGCTGCGTGTCGACCTCGTCCGTGCCGCCCACCGTGGGCGTGTTTTCCTTGATGAAGCCGGCCAGGCTCTTGCGCAGGTCGTCCACGTTGGCAGAACAGGCGCGCAGCACCTCCGCGGCCGAGGGATTGTCGAGCAAGGCCATCAGCAGGTGTTCCACCGTGATGAACTCATGGCGCTGCTGGCGCGCCTCGACGAACGCCATGTGCAGGCTGACTTCGAGTTCCTGGGCAATCATGCGGCCTCCATAATGCACTGCAACGGGTGACCACCGCGACGCGCGGCAGCCAGCACCAGTTCTACCTTGGTCGCGGCCACGTCCTTGGAATAGACGCCGCAGACACCCCGACCCTCATGGTGAATCTTCAACATGATCTGGGTCGCGGTTTCGAGGTCGCGTTTGAAGAATTCCTGCAACACCATGACGACAAACTCCATCGGCGTGTAGTCGTCATTGAGCATCACCACCTGGTACATGCGCGGCGGCTGTGTGCGCTGCGCCTTGCGTTCGGCGACAACCGCCCCCTGCCCGTCATCGGGCACGCCCTTGCCGGGCGGCACGGGCGGAGTCGGCGGTGTTTCATCGGGCATGAAAACATTCTATCGAGTCGGGCGGCAACCCATTCACCTCGTTGGATATTGCGGTGAGGCACCGAATCACAAGTGTGCGAAAAGCAAGGTCCGCACCGGCCTGTTCGTCGCGCCGGCCGGCGCACCTGCCGTTGCTTCCTTGACACGCCCGTGCACGCCCTCCAGAATCTTCCGACTCAGGAGAAGGAGACCGCCATGCCGATCGGCACCGTGAAATGGTTCAACGACGCCAAGGGTTTCGGTTTCATCGAGCCAGAGGGTGGTGGCGACGACGTGTTTGCCCATTTCTCGGCCATCCAGATGGACGGGTTCCGTACGCTCAAGCAAGGCAGCAAGGTCAGCTACGAACTGGTCCAAGGCCCGAAGGGCCAACTGGCGCAGAACATCCAGACGGTCGACGCGGCTTCGCGTTCGAGCAAGGTCGAGGGTGTGACAACGTCGGACGTCTGATCCGCAAGGGCCGCCGTCTCCCCGCCAAGGGCCCGCCGCGCGGGCCCTTTGTCATTGACTTGACGCGGCACCTCGCCCGGGGCGCGCCGCGTGGTCGCCACTGATGGATCGCAACCGCGATTCCGGCTTCGCGTGACTGAGGCACGGCCGCCGGCGTCGAAGCTGGGCATCGCAGCCCCTGTGGCTTCGACGGGGGTTGGCATGGCCGATGCCTCGCCACGCTCTACGGCACGCTCTGCCGCAGTGGTACACTGTCGGCGATCGCGCGGTCGATGCTGTGCTCTTCCTGGAGTACTTCGCGGACTGCGCTGAGATCGAGAGTTGATCTCCATCCCTCACCAGATGTTCTGATTGCCAAGGCGGTCGCGACGGTCTGGTCGCCCCTGACTCGCAGCGAGTGCCCCTGCCAGCCAGCCGCCGGACAGAGCTCATCCGCCGCCAGCGCGCCCGCCGCGCTCCCCAGTCAGAACCGGCGCGACCCACTGAAGAGTCGCGCCACCGAAGGACAGCTATTCACACTCCCCTCCAGGTCGGGAAATACCTCGTTTCTCCCTTGACCCGTCTCGACGATCGCGGCCGCCATGCGGCTTCGGTGTCGATCCGCTCCGGACGCGGCAACGCGACGCACGACCGCGTCCTGCGCTTTGCCCGCGCATTCGACTCCTCCGATCAAGCCGCGCGCTATGCGCTGGCGCAGGGCCTCGCCTGGCTCGGCGCCGCGCCGGCGCCCGCCCCCCACTTTTCCACGAACCAAGACTGAACACATGGCCAAGGAAGAACTCATCGAGATGCAGGGCGTCGTCCACGAAGTCCTGCCGGATTCGCGATTCAGGGTCACGCTGGACAACGGCCACTCGCTGATCGCCTACACCGGCGGCAAGATGCGCAAGCACCACATCCGCATCCTCGCCGGCGACAACGTCTCGCTGGAACTCTCGCCTTACGACCTCACCAAGGGTCGCATCACCTTCCGCCACCTCGAGCGCCGCGGCCCGCCGACGACCTCGAGCCAGCCGCGCCGCCGCTGAGGCAGCGCAGCTCCCTGTTCCCCCTCCAGCGCCCGAACCCGGATGCTGCTTTCCCGCTCCAGTTCCTCTGGCGCAAGCTCCTCTCCACTCCATCAAGGAAGAACGACATGACGATCGAAACCGGCACCGTGAAATGGTTCAACGAAGGCAAGGGCTTCGGCTTCATTGCTCCCGACAACGGCGGCAAGGACCTGTTCGCGCACTTCAAGGAAATCCAGGGCAACGGCTTCAAGACCCTGGCCGAGAACCAGCGCGTCGAGTTCGAAGTGACGCAGGGCCAGAAGGGCCCGCAGGCGTCGCGCATTCGCCCGCTCTGAGAACACGCCTGCGACCCTGCCCTCGGGCCGGGTTGACGCCACGGGCCGCGCTCACAGCGCGGCCCGTGCGCTTTTGGGCCGCAGCTTTACCGCCGCGAGAATGCCGCGCAGGATGTCCAGCGGCACAGGCGGGCAGCCGGTGACGGCTACGTCCACCGGGATGACCTTGGCCACGGCGCCACAGCTCGCGTAGCTCTCGCCGAAGATGCCACCGTCGCAGCCGCAGTCACC
>NZ_CALRZC010000144.1:0-21784 GCF_943372545.1 Variovorax sp. YR752
GCCGGCCTCGCCCTCTTCGCGCCAATGGCGGCGACCGTCGTTGATGCGGCCGCGTGGGCGGTCTTCCTCGAACTCCATGGCTTCGAGTTCGATCGGCTTCTTGATCAGCTTCTCGATGTCGGCCACGAGGCGCGCATCGTTGCCGCCGCTGGCGAAGCTCACGGCCAGGCCCGAAGCGCCGGCACGGCCCGTGCGGCCGATGCGGTGCACGTAGTCTTCGGCGTTGAACGGAATGTCGAAGTTGAAGACGGCGGGCACGTCCTTGATGTCGAGGCCGCGGGCCGCGACGTCGGTGCACACCAGCAGGTCGACTTCGCCGGCCTTGAACGAGGCGAGCGCCTTCAGGCGTTCGTCCTGGCTCTTGTCGCCGTGCAGTGCGGTGGTACGCAGACCGTCGCGCTCCAGCGAGCGTGCGAGGCGCGCGCAGCCGAGCTTGCTGTTGACGAACACGAAGGCCTGCGTAATGCCGCGCTGCTTGACGATCTGCTTGAGCGCACGGCGCTTGTCGTCGTCAGAGACGCTGTAGAAGTGCTGCTCGACGGTGGAGGCCGTTTCGTTCGGCCGCGCCACTTCGATGGTGACCGGGTTCTGCAGGTAGCTGCTGGCCAGCCGCTTGATCTCAGGCGAGAAGGTGGCCGAGAACAGCAGCGTGGTGCGCTGCTTGGGCAGGTAGCTCAGGATGCGCTGCAGATCGGGCAGGAAGCCGATGTCGAGCATGCGGTCGGCCTCGTCGAGCACGACGTATTCGACCTGGTTGAGCACCGCGTTCTTGGCTTCGATGTGATCGAGCAGCCGGCCCGGCGTGGCCACGAGCACTTCGACGCCCTTCTTCAGCTCCAGCGTCTGCGGCTTCATGTCGATGCCGCCGAATACCACCGTGCTGCGCAGGTTGGTGTACTTGGCGTACAGCTTGACCTGTTGCGCGACTTGGTCGGCCAGTTCACGCGTGGGCAACAGCACCAGCGCACGCACCGGATGCCGCGCGGGCGAGGTGGAAGCGTTTTCGTGCTTGAGCATGCGCTGCAGCAAGGGGAGCGAAAACGCCGCCGTCTTGCCGGTGCCGGTCTGCGCGGCGCCCATCACGTCCTGGCCTGAAAGCACCACCGGAATGGCCTCTGCCTGGATGGGCGTCATGGTCTCGTAGCCCATTTCGGCCACGGCGCGGGCCAGCGGTTCTGCCAGCGAAAGATTGGAGAAGGACATTGTCATTGAGCCTTCTATTGTCGCATTGCCGCAAAAAACGGCAGTGACAACGAAACGACAACATCCGCGCGGGCCGAATTGCTATTTATTCAATAGCAAAAACCCCAATGAATCCGGGGCTCTCAGGACACAATCTTTACAGATTGCGCGCGTTGAAGGTGTCGCAGGACTTCATTTCACCCGTCTGATAGCCCGTGCCGAACCACCGTTGGCGCTGCGCACTGGAGCCGTGGGTGAAGCTGTCGGGCACCACGGCGCGGCCTGCGGAACGCTGCAAAGCGTCGTCGCCGATCTTCTGCGCGGCGTTCATGGCAGCCTCGATGTCGCCCGGATCGAGCCACTTCTTCGACTCCTGCGAGTGGTGCGCCCACACGCCCGCGAAGCAGTCGGCCTGCAGCTCGACACGCACGCTGATGGCGTTGTTCTGCGCCTGGCTCAGGCGCCCGCGCATGCCGTCGACCTTGGCGGTGATGCCGATTTCGTCCTGCACGTGATGGCCGACCTCGTGCGCGATGACGTACGCCTGCGCAAACTCGCCGGGCGCGCCGAGCTGGTTCTTGAGGGTGTCGTAGAACGCGAGGTCGATGTAGACCTTCTTGTCGCCCGGGCAGTAGAACGGCCCCATGGCCGATTGCCCGGTGCCGCAGGCCGTGGGCGTGGCGCCGCGGAACAGCACGAGCCGGGGCGCCTGGTAGGTGCCGCCGTTCTTGCGGAAGAGATCGGTCCAGACCACCTCGGTGTTCTTCAGCACGGTGGAGACGAAGGCCGCTTCGCGGTCGCCGGTGGGCGGCTTGGGCGCCGGGCCCTGCTGTTGCTGCTGCACCTGGACCGGGTCGCCGCCGCCGCTGAGCAGGCTCAGCACGGTGAGCGGATTGATCCCGAAGACCCAGCCCGCGATGAGCGCGACCGCGATGGTGCCGATGCCGATGCTGCGGCCGCCAAACAGGCCGCCACCACCGCCGCCGCCGCCCCCACCGTCACGGCGGTCTTCGACGTTGTCGGATTGTTCGTTGCCTTCCCATCTCATCGCAGTCTCCTTGCCGGCTTGCTGATCGGAGTATTTGCCGGAACGTCGCAGGATGGTACTTGCCCTGACGGCCGGTGGCGTAACCGGCGGTCAGGAGGCGCGCAACAGTGCGTCAGTGCGCGTCAGGTCTTGGGCAGCGTGACGCCGCGCTGGCCCTGGTACTTGCCGCCGCGGTCCTTGTAGCTGGTTTCGCAGACCTCGTCGCTCTCGAAGAACAGCACCTGCGCGCAGCCTTCGCCCGCGTAGATCTTGGCGGGCAGCGGCGTGGTGTTGCTGAACTCCAGCGTCACGAAGCCTTCCCATTCGGGCTCGAACGGCGTCACGTTGACGATGATGCCGCAGCGCGCGTACGTGCTCTTGCCCAGGCAGATGGTGAGCACGTTGCGCGGGATGCGGAAGTACTCCACCGTGCGTGCCAGCGCGAAGCTGTTCGGCGGAATGATGCAGTAGTCGCCGTGCATATCGACGAAGCTCTTCTCGTCGAAGTTCTTTGGGTCGACCACGGTGCTGTGGATGTTGGTGAAGACCTTGAATTCAGGCGCGCACCGGATGTCGTAGCCGTAGCTCGAGGTGCCGTAGCTGATGATCTTGTGGCCGTTGTTCTCGCGCACCTGGCCCGGTTCGAAGGGGTCGATCATTCCTTCGTTTTCGGCCATGCGCCGGATCCATTTGTCGCTCTTGATGCTCATATGCGCTCGCTGATGCTGCTGCGGGGGAATCGGGGCCGAATTGTGGCATGGGCGCCCTGCGCGCCCTCCCCCGGCGCAGATCAGCCCGCCTGCGAAATCACCGTGCGCTCGACAAGCCGGTCGTCGCCCAGCACGATCATCGCGAACAGCAACTCTTCGAGGTTGTTGGCCAGCGAGGTCTTGCGCGCCAGCAGCGGCGTGGCGGACGGGTTCAGCACCAGGAAGTCGGCCTCGCAGCCCGGCTGCAGGTTGCCGACCACGCCGTCGAGCCCCAGCGAGCGCGCCGCGCCGCCGGTGTGGTGCCACCACAGCCGCGAGGGCGCGATGCTCAGGCCGGTCTTGGTCTGGCCCTCGCGGCCCACGTAGTACGCAGCCAGCATGGTGTGGAAGGGGCTGAAGCTGGTGCCGCCGCCCACGTCGCTGGCCAGGCCGTACGGCTGCTCGATGCGGTCGGCCGCGCCGAAATCGAAGAAGCCGCTGCCCAGGAACAGGTTGCTCGTGGGGCTCACGGCGGCGGCCGTCTTCGTCTCGTGCATCAGCGCACGGTCGGTGTCGTCCAGGTAGATGCAGTGGGCGTACACGGCGCGTTCGCGCAGCAGGCCGAAGTCGGCGTACACGTCCAGGTAGGAGCGCGACTTCGGGTACAGCTCGCGCGCCCACTTCACCTCGTCGCGGTTCTCGGCCACGTGCGACTGGATCCAGGTGTCGCCGTACTTCGCAGCCAGCTCGCCGGCACCGCGCATCTGCGCGTCGGTGCTGGTGGGCGCAAAGCGCGGCGTGATGGCGTAACCCAGGCGGTCGACGTTGTGCCACTTGCGGATCAGCGCCTCGGTGTCGACCAGGCTTTGCTCGGTGTCGTCACGCACGCCGTCGGGCGAGTTGCGGTCCTGCAGCACCTTGCCGGTGATCATGCGCAGCTGGCGGCGCTGCGCGCTCTCGAAGAAGGCGTCGACCGAGGCGACGTGCGAGGTCGCGAAGGTCAGCGAGGTGGTCACACCGTTGCGCAGCAGTTCGTCGAAGAACACGTCGGCCACCACGCGCGCATGCGCGGGGTCGGCGAACTTGGCTTCCGCCGGGAAGGTGTAGTTCTCGAGCCAGGGCAGCAGGCCGGCGGCGGGCGCGCCGATGATGTCGGTCTGCGGGTAATGCACGTGCATGTCCACGAAGCCCGGCGCGAGGATGCGGCCCGGCAGGTGGGTGGTGTGGGCGCCGGCATGGCGCTGCGACACGTCGGCATGGCTGCCGGCGTCGAGCACGCGCTGGCGGCCGGTGCTGTCGGGGGCGACGACCAGCAGGCCGTCTTCATCGAAGACGGGCAGGCCGGCGGCGTCGAATCGCAGGAGGGAGGCGCGGTAGGCTTTTTTCATCGTGGATTCGGAGGGTAATCCAGCCCCGGACGGCGGGAATTGCCCTGCGCGTATGAGTGCTATACGCGGAACGCACTCTTCAGACGCAGGGGACAGGGGGCGGCGCTCAGCGCCTACCGTGCCACCCGCCCCTGCACACCCTCGGCGAGCCAGTTCATCTGCAGGATCTGCTCATCACTGAGCTGCACGCCCTTGGCGATCGCGACACGGCCTTCGTTGTCGCGCACATCGGTGGTCACTGCACGGAACGGCTGCAGCTTGCCCGCCGCGATGTCCTGCTGGCGCGCCAGCACCTCCTGCTGCACGGCCTTGGGCACCTTCGTGCCGAAGTCGCCGACGCGGATCATTCCTTCCTTCACGCCGCCCCAGAGGTTGCCGCTCTTCCAGGTGCCGTCGAGCACCGCCTTTGCGCGCTGCGTGTAGTAGCCGCCCCACTGGTGCGTGACCGCGACGATCTGCGCGTCGGGCGCGATCTTGCGCATGTCGGAGTGGTAGGCCACGGCCATCTTGCCGCGCTCCTGTGCGGCAGCCATCACGGCGGTGGAGCCCGTGTGGAAGGCGAGCACGTCGGCGTTCTGGTTGAACAGCGCCATCGCCGCGTCGCGCTCCTTCGGCGGATCGAACCACTCGTTGAGCCACACCACGACCACCTTGGCCTTCGGGTTCACCGAGCGCATGCCGAGCGTGAAGGCGTTGATGCCCTGCAGCACCTCGGGAATCGGAAAGCCCGCCACGTAGCCGGCCACACTGGTCTTCGTCATGCGCCCGGCCGCGATGCCCGCGAGGTAGCGGCCTTCGTAGTAGCGGGCGTTGGCGGTGGCGACGTTGGGCGCGGTCTTGTAGCCGGTGATCGACTCGAACTTCACGCCGGGAAAGTCTTTCGCGACCTTCAGCGTCGGCTCCATGTAGCCGAAGCTGGGCGTGAAGATCAGCTGGCTCCCCTGCTGTGCAAGGTCGCGGATCACGCGCTCGGCGTCGGCGCCCTCGGGCACGTTCTCGACGAAGGTGGTGTTCACGCGCGGGCCCAGCGCCGCCTCGACGGCCTTGCGGCCCTCTTCATGCTGGCGCACCCAGCCGGCATCGGTGACCGGCGTGACGTAGACAAAGCCGATCTTCAGCGCGTCCTTGGCCAGGGGCGGCTTCGGCGGTGCGGTCTGTGAAAAGGCGGGGGATAAGAAACAGAAAAAACAGGCGGTCACCCACGCCAGAACGGCGCGGCCCGCGAGGTTTTTGTACATGGTGGTCCTCTACATGGCCCCGGTCGAACAAGAAACCCGCAGCCGGCCGGGACGCCCGGCTGCGGGGGGCGCATTTTAGTGCGTTGCGATGAGGCGATGGCCCGCACGGCCACGCTCCGGACGGGCCTGCGATTCTCGGGTTTCGCGTGTGTTGGTCACATTTAGGTACACCAAGTTACGATCAGCCGTCGGGCGCCCAACAGCCCTCGCGCGACACCCTGCCCCTTCAAACGGAGTCCCCATGGTTACCCTCCACAGCGCCCTGCAGCACAGCGGCGAACCCCACGTTCCTGCCGCGCGAGGCACGGCCGCCGGCAAGATCTGCGTTGTCGTCGCATTCGCCGTCTTCGCCACCGGCTGCACCACCACGATCACGTACACGCCGCGGGTCAACAAGGACGCGCCGCAAACCTTGAAGTACACCAACGGCGTCGGCGTGCTGTCCGAGAAGGACGAGACGCGCGAAGTCTTCGCCTACCCGCGCTTCAAGGCACAGCAGCCGACAGAGCCGACCTTCACGATCGGCTACGCCAACAACACCGCAGGCGCGGTGGACTTCAGCACCGACAACGTCAAGGCGTACTTCCGTGGCGCGCCTGTGCAGATCTACACCTACAACGAACGGGTCGCCGAGATCCAGTCGGAAAAGCAGGCCAAGCAGGTCGCGTTGGCCATCCTCGGTGGACTGGCGGCAGGCGCGGCGGCCTATGGCGCGTCACGCCAGACCTACCGCTCGAACTACTCCGGCTACGTGGCCGGACGCCGCGGCGTGTCGAGCTTCGCGGGCTCGAACACCGTGCGCGTGTACGACCCCGTGAGCGGCATCCTGGCCGGCGCGGCCGTCGGCGGGGCCACCGTGCTCGGCATTCGGCAGATCGAATACAACGCGCAGAACCAGGAACAGTCGGCGAACGCGATCCTTCAGCTGAACACGGTGGAGCCGCTGCAGATGGTGACGGGCGACCTGATCCTGAAGAACTGCTGCGACCCCTATCCCTCGCCGAACGACGTGATCCGGCTCGAGGTCACCGCCAGCGACAAGACCTCGGTCTTCGAGTTCGTGCGCACGCCAGTGCGGCGGTAACGCGCAACGCGCCCCCTTCGGGCGCCGCGATGGGGGCCGCCGCGAATCGGCAGTGCGGCTTCTGCGCCTCGCGCCACACAATCGGTTCGCCCCATGACGAACCCGATCACCCCCGCCAGCCACGCGCACTGGCAGCGCAACCTCGCCGTCTGCATGTTCGGCTCCTTCACCACCATCGTGGCGATGACGCTGCTGCTGCCCTTCCTGCCGCTGTATGTCGAGCAGCTGGGCGTGAAGGACCATGCGGCCATCGTGCAGTGGTCGGGTGCGGCCTACGGCGCCACCTTCTTCAGCGCGGCGCTGGTGGCGCCGCTGTGGGGGCGCCTGGCCGACCGCTACGGCCGCAAGCCGATGCTGATCCGCGCGAGCCTGGGCATGGCGGTGGCGATGGCGCTCATCGGCATGGCGGGCAACGTGTGGCAACTCGTGGGCCTGCGGCTGCTCGCGGGCCTGCTGGGTGGCTATGCCTCGGGCTCGATGGTGCTGGTCGCCACGCAGACGCCGAAGGACCGCACCGGCTGGGCGCTGGGCACGATGTCGTCGGCCATCATGGCTGGCAACCTCGTGGGCCCGCTGGTGGGTGGCGTGCTGCCGCCACTGATCGGCATCCGCGCGACCTTCTTCGCGGCGGGCGCGATGATCTTCGTGGCCTTTCTCGCGACTGCATCCCTGATCCGCGAGGAGAAGAAAGCGCCCACCGCCGCCAAGCAGCACGGCGTCGCCGACACCGGCTGGGCCGCCATTCCCGACAAGCGTCCGCTCATCGCGATGCTCTTCACCGGCATGCTGCTGATGCTGGCCAACATGTCGATCGAGCCGATCATCACGGTCTACGTCGCCACGCTGGTCGAAGACACGCAGCGCGTGACGATGATGGCCGGCCTCGTGATGTCGGCCGCCGCGCTCGGCAGCATCCTCTCGGCCTCGCGACTGGGCAAGCTGGCCGACCGCGTGGGGCACTGGAACGTGATCGTCGGGTGCCTCGCGGTGTCCGCGCTGCTGCTGATTCCGCAGGCCTTCGTCACGTCGGGCTGGCAGCTGGTGGTGCTGCGCTTCCTGATGGGGCTGTCGCTCGGCGGGCTGCTGCCCTGCATCGCAAGCGTGATCCGCCACAACGTGCCCGAGCGCGTGGCCGGCAACATGCTCGGCTACTCGACCTCGGCGCAGTACACGGGCCAGGTGGCCGGCCCGCTGCTCGGCGGCTTCGTGGGCGGGCACATCGGCATGCGCGCCGTGTTCCTCGGCACCTGCGTGCTCATGGCCGCAGGCGCCGGGTGGAACTGGCTCGCGCAGCGAGCCGCGTCCCGTACGTCGTCCGCTACTCGCTGACGACGGCGCTGCGGTAGGCCGCGTCGCCCTTGATCTCGGCTTCGGAGAACGGCACCTTGAGCCACTTCCCGGCGCTGTAGGCGCGGGTGTAGTCGGCGTTGTGCGCCGAGGCCGGGTCGTCCGACAACGAGAACGTCAGGAAGGTGTGGGCTTCCACGCCGCCTTCGGGGAACCGCACGATCTGCATGTAGCTGTTGCCATTCGGGTTGGCGTCCATGGTGTAGCCGCCCTGGTCGAGACGGTTCTCCGAGCACGCGATGGTGAAGTAGCCGGGGCCATGGCAGCCGCCGTACAGCGGGATCTTCTGGCCGCCTCGGGTGGCGAACAGGTAGTCGCCGCGCTGCGCATCGAGCGCGAAGCCGCTGGCCTCCACGCGTGCGACGGCCGCGCCGAAAGCCTGCTGCAAGGCAGTCGTTGCACCCGCGTTCAGGTCGCGTGGCGTGTGGATCGGATCGCTCGCGCTGAACGGCACGTTGTAGAGCGTGGCCGACGACTGCTTGGACGCACGGCTCCAGAACTCGTCCCAGATGTGCGCACCGCGTGCACCGGTCACGCCGGTGTTGTTCCAGGCCCGCAGGGCCGCGCAGGCCGGCCCGGTGTCCACGTCGCGTCCGACGACGCCGCCCAGCGGATCGTTGCCCACGGTGATCTTCGGCGACGCGCACACCATGGCCAGCGCCTGGTCCTTGAACAGCTCGGCCGTCAGCACCCGGCTGTTGAGCACCATCTGCTTGACGGTGTCGGCGGTGGCCACCTTACCGGCGTAGTTGTCGGTGCCGTCGAGGCGCCCCTGCGCCATCAGGTTGCCCAGCCGCGTGCGGAAGGTCACGGGGTCGGTGCCGGCCGGCCCCATGATGTCCGGGAAGCCGGTGAGCGGCGCCTTCGGGTTCGCCAGCCAGTAGCTGTCGTTCATGTTGGCCACGTAGTCGTCGCGCAGCAGGCTGGGCATGCGGGCGGCGCCAAGTGCGCCCTTCTGCGCCGAGTCGGCATCGGTCTGCCAGTCGCACTCGCTCTTCGAACCGTCGAAGAACGGCACGCGCGGCAGCGAGGCGCCGGCCGCCGTGCCCAGCGGCGTCGTGCAGCTGGCCACCTGGGCGGGCGACACGTTGGGAATCGCGCCGATGTCGGCATACCAGGCCTTGGCCGCGCCGCGCCCCACAGCCACGGTGTTGACCCACGGAATGGCCGCTTCCTCGCGCTGGATGGCGATGAACTCATCGAGCGACTTCGCCTGGTTCCAGCGCAGCCAATTCTTGAAGGTGCGGTAGTTCTCGCCGTTGATGTCGCGGATCGCGAAGGCCGTGGTCTGGCTCCAGGCGAACGGCGCACCAAAGGCCGTGAGGTTGACCATCGGCCCGTACTCCGACTTGTAGAGCGTGCGTGTCACAGGTGCCACGCTGCCGTCGCCCTGTTTCACGTTGACGGTGATGTTGAGCGCCTGCATCTTCACGGGCTTGCCGTCGCGCATGTAGCTGGTCGGATCGCCCGCCGCGAGCTTCAGTTCGTAGAAGCCGAAGCGCCGCGCGGTCGACACCGTGTGGCTCCACGCGATGTTGTCGTTGAAGCCGATGAGGATCACCGGAATGCCGAGGAACGAGGTGCCGCTGATGTTGAGCTGGCCCGGAATCGTGAGTTGCGCCTGGTAGAAGCGGTCGGGCCCGCGCCAGTACCAGTGCGGGTTGCCGAAGAGCAGCGGGCTGCTGTCGCCGGTGGCGGCCGTGCCGAAACCGATCATGTTGCTGCCCACGCCCTCCTTGCCGCCGACCTGCAGCTCAGGCTCGGGCACGTTGACCGCCGCCAGCTGCAGCGCGCCCTTCTTTGCGCCGCTGCGCGCGGCCATCTTGGTGGGCGCTGCCGGCGCGGGTGCGATCGCGTTGGCGATGTTCGGCAAGAAGTTGCTGTAGCCACCCGCGAGGTTGGCCGCGTACATGCGGCGGTAGATGTCCTCGGCGGTGATGGGCTTCACCCAGGCTTCGCTGCGGCAGGCTTCGTGCGCAGTGCCGCCGGCCTTCACGTCGCGCACGTAGCGGTTGTAGCCGGCGGCGAAGCCCTCGACCAGCTGCTTCAGGTTGTCGGGCTGGGCCGCGATCATCTTCTCGAGCACATCGGCCGAGATCACCTGCTTGTGGAAGAAGTCGGAATCGATGTTCTTTGGCCGCGCGATGGTGCTGCTGGCCACGAGCTGCGCGTCGCCGCCGAAGTACTCCGAGCGCTCGCCGCGGTAGGTAAGAAACGAATCGGCCATCGTGCACAGGTCGTCTTCAGCCTGCGCAAAACCGTAGCCGTAGCCCACGCCGGGCCAGTTGTCGGCCTTGATGTGCGGCACGCCCATCGCGGTGCGGCGGATCTCTGCCTTGTAGCTGCCTTCGGCCGGTGGGTTGGTGGGCGGGTTGCCGCCGCCGGGAAAGAACGGGAACCCGCCGCCTCCTCCACCACCGCCGCCGCAGGCGGTGAGCGCGGCCGCCGTGGCGAGTGCAATCGGGGCAAGCAAAGACCGCGGCATGGCGCCGCGCGAGGCTGTCTGTCTCATTGTTGATGTCTCCGGTTGATGCTCTCTTGATGGAGCACCGCCAGCTTAGGCACGCAGACCGGCTGCGGCTTGAACGCAGCCGCTGTCATGCGGACAGGAGACTCAGTGAACGGTGGCGTCGCCCCACGCGTGCGACGCGTGCGCATCGGCCGTCACACGCACCTGGTTCGCCAGGAACGACGGCGACAGGCCGAAGTAGCGCTGGAAGGTGCGGCTCATGTGCGCCGCATCGGTGAAGCCGCTGACCAGCGCCACGTCGGTCAGCGGACGGCGTTCGGTGAACTGCTGCACCGTGCGACGCACCTTGGTCCACAGCGCATAGCGCTTGATCGACACGCCCACCTGCTGCGCGAACAGGTGCGTGAGCCGGTCGGGCGAGAGAAAGGCCAGCGCCGACAGCTCGCGCAGCGGAATCTGCCCTGCGCGTGCGCGGATGGCCTGCAGCACGCGTTCGATGCGCGGGTCGATGGCGGCCTGCAGCTCGGGGCTCTCGGTGATCGACGTGACCAGCTTCGCGCTCAGCATCTGCAGGCGCCGGTCGGACAGCGCGCCGTGCTGCGCCGGTTCGAAGTCGTCGCGTGCGCGGCCGAAGCGGCGCGCATCGATCGGCTGGATGCCGTGGCCGCCCATGTGCCGCGCGAGCATGCGGTAGGCGCTGGAGGCCGGGTCGAGGTTGAGCGACAGCAGCCCGCAGCCGTCGACGTCGAGGCGACGCGACACGTGCGGCCCCACCAGCGCGGCGGTGCAGCGCACGCGCGTACCGTCGACCGCCTCGAGCGTGAAGGGGTGGCCGCTCACCGACGCCAGCAGCGTGGCCGACGAACGGGCCGTGAGTCCCGACTGGATCGCCGGTGTGATGTAGAGGAACCTGTCGTCCCACAGGTGCAGGGAGTTGTGCCGCGTAATGGTCATGCCGCCTCGCTTGGTCTTGTCTCTTGCGCTTGTTGTCTTGTCTCTCGCGGCGGATTCTCACGCATTGCGGCCACGGCGCCGGCAAGGGCCCGCACCCCGCGGGGTCAGCGCGGTGGCACCGTCTGCAATTGCGCGTGCTGGCGCACCGCCTCCAGCAGCAGCGTGGCCAGCCGGCTCGCCGGCGCCTCGGCGCGGGCCTGCGCGCGGTACAGCACGAGCGAGATCTGCGGCAACGCCGGCAGCGAAAGCACCGAGCGGTCGAGCGTGCGCACATGCGAGGGCAGCCCGAACGGCGTGCGCACCGTCAGGCCCAGCCCGGCCGAGGTGGCGGCCCACAGCGCCGCCAGGCTGGCGCTGCCAAAGGCCCGGCGCCACGGCAGGCCGGCGCGGTCGAGCGCGGTGATGACGATCTCGCGCAGCGGGCACGGGGCGTCGAGCATGATGAGCGGCAGCGGCTCCTTGCTCTTGACCGCACGAACGCCCGCGCGGTGCTCGCGCTCGGTCCACCAGGGCGCATCGACGCGCTCGGGCGCGGTCGGGCCGATCCACAGCAGCGGCAGCCGCGCCACGCGCTCGGCGTACGGCGACAGCGGCTGGTCGCCGGCGTCCCATGCCAGCGCCAGGTCGAGCTGGCCCAGCTCGAGCCGCTCGCGCAGCTCGCCGCTGCGCGCCACGCAAGCCTCGATGCGCACCTTGGGATGCGCACGCGCAAAGCGGCCGAGCACGGCCGGCAGCAGCGTCTCACCGAAGTCTTCCTGCAGGCCCAGCCGCACCCAGCCTTGCAGGTCGACGCCGCGCAGGGCGGCGCTGGCCTCGTCGTTGAGTTCGAGCATGCGGTGCGCGTAGGCCAGCAGCGTTTCGCCGGCATCGGTGAGCGCCAGGCCACGGCCCTCCTTGCGGAACAGCACGGTGCCGGCCTGCGCCTCCAGCTTCTTGAGCTGCGCGCTCACGGCCGAGGTCGAGCGGCCGAGCTTGTCGGCCGCGCGCGCGTAGCTACCCAGCGCCATGCCGGTGGAGAAGGTGCGCAGCACGTCGAGATCGAACATCACCTGGGTCATTGCGGGTCCTTGCGTCGGTTCTTTCATCGTCCCGAATTTCAGGACGATTCGCCCATTATTTTCTGATTTTCAAAACCTTTGCAGCGGCGGACACTGCGCCGCAACATGACACATTCGACCGCTTCTTCCCCCGCGTTTTCACCCCGCCACCGCTGGAAGGTGCTCGCCGCCGGCGTGGCCGCCAACGCGGCCTTCTCGGTCGCCTTCAGCGGCATCCCCATGACCGCCGTGCTCATGCGCACCGGCTACCAGCTCGACAACGCCGCGCTCGGCCTGGTGCTCGGCCTCATGGGCCTGGGCATCGCCGTGAGCGAGCTGCCGTGGGGCCTGCTGACCGACCGCTGGGGCGACCGCCCCGTGCTGTTGGCCGGCCTGGGCAGCACGGCGATCGCGCTGGTGGCGATGGCGCTGTGGGCCGCGCCGGGGCACGGTCATATTCCTGGCCTTGGCGTGCTCGGTGCGGGGCTGTTGCTGGTCGGCCTGCTCGGCGGCAGCGTGAACGGCGCCAGCGGGCGCGCGGTGATGACCTGGTTCGACGCCAGCGAGCGCGGCCTCGCCATGAGCATCCGACAGACCGCTGTGCCGCTGGGCGGCGGCATCGGCGCGCTGGTGCTGCCTTTCGTCGCCCTGCACTTCGGCTTTGCTGCGCTGTACGGCCTGCTCGCGCTGCTGTGCGCGCTGAGCGCGGCGATGAGCTGGGCCTGGGTGCACGAGCCGCCGATCACGCCTCATCAAAAGACCACCGAGGCCGCCGCGCCGAAGACCGGCCCGCTGCGCGACGTGCGCGTGTGGCGCATCGTGGCCGGCATCGGCATCCTGTGTGCGCCGCAGTTCGCGGTGCTCTCCTTCGGCACGGTGTTCCTGCACGACTTCGGCCACGTGGGGCTGGGCACGATCACCGCCGCGATGGTCTTCGTGCAAGTCGGCGCGATGGCGATGCGCGTGTGGAGCGGTCGATGGACCGACCGCCGCCGCAACCGCCCGGCCTACCTGCGGGCCTGCAGCGCGCTCAGCGTGGTGCTGTTCGCGGGCCTGGCTGCGCTGGTGATGGCGGCGGGCACCGAGCCGCCGTCATCCGCGCTGCGTGGGGCGCTGATCGCGCTGCTGGCCCTGAGCGGCGTGTGCGTGTCGGCCTGGCACGGCGTGGCCTACACCGAGCTGGCCACGCTGGCCGGCGCGGCGCGCGCCGGCACCGCGCTGGGCATGGCGAACACCAGCGTGTTCCTCGTGTGCTTTGTCACGCCCTTCTCGATTCCGCACCTGCTGGCGCTGCAGGGCTGGCCGGTCGTGTGGCTGGCGGCCAGTGCGTGTGCGCTGGTGGCGGTGCCGCTGCTCGTGCCGCGAACCGCGGCGGCGGATCAGAAGCTCGCGAAGACCGCGTTGAGCCGGTCGACGTAGGCGCGCTTGGCCGCGGCGTCGATGAAGCTGCCCTCGAAGCTGTTCGCCGCAAGCTGCCAGGCCTGCTGCACGCCGAGCCCGGTCGCGGCGAAGGTCTGCGTGAAGTTCTGGTTCATGTAGCCGCCGAAGTAGGCCGGGTCGTCCGAATTGACGGTGGCGACCAGCCCCGCCTCGAGCAGCGCGCCCAGGTTGTGCTGCGACAGGTCGGGGAACACGCAGAGCTTGAGGTTCGACAGCGGGCACACGGTGAGCGGAATGCGGTCTTGCGCCAGCCGCTTCATCAGCGCCGGGGCTTTCGCGCTCCGCACGCCGTGGTCGACGCGCTCGACCTGCAGCACGTCGAGCGCGCTCCACACGTAGGCCGGCGGCCCCTCTTCGCCCGCGTGCGCGACGAGGTGGAAGCCCAGCGCGCGGCAGCGCGCGAACACGCGCGCGAACTTCTCGGGCGGGTGGCCGACTTCGCTCGAGTCGAGCCCCACGCCGATGAACTTGTCGCGGTACGGCAGCGCCTGCTCCAGCGTCTCGAAGGCTTCTTCCTCGCTCAGGTGGCGCAAAAAGCACAGGATGAGCGAGGCGCTCACGCCCAGCTTGGGCAGCGCATCGACGCACGCGCGGTGCAGGCCGTTGACCACCGTGTCCATCGCCACGCCGCGCGCCGTGTGCGTCTGCGGGTCGAAAAACATCTCGGTGTGCACCACGTGGTCGGCGGCGGCGCGCTCCAGGTAGGCCCAGGCCATGTCGTAGAAGTCCTGCTCTTTCAGCAGCACGCTGGCGCCGGCGTAGTAGATGTCGAGAAAGGTCTGCAGGTTGGTGAACGCGTAGGCCTTGCGCAGTTCTTCGACGCTGGCATACGGAATCGAAACGCCGTTTCGCTGCGCGAGCGCAAAGATCAGTTCGGGCTCGAGCGAGCCTTCGATGTGCATGTGCAGCTCGGCCTTGGGCATGGCGCGCAGCAGCTCGGGCAGGCGTTCGGCGGGAATGCGCTGCGCGAAGCTGGGGTCGAACAGGGGGCGGCTGAAATCGGTCATGGGCGTGGGAAATCGACGTTGTGATCGCGCACAGCATAAGGGCAGACACCCTGCGCGGCATTCCCGAAAACGTATACGCTGCCCACCCCTTTTCCCCCAAACTGATCTGGGTCAAATCGGGCCGCGCAGGATGCGATAGGCTTGGACCCCGGCAGGCCCGGCATCGGGTGTGTTCCCTCCAATCCGCGCGCAGCGGCATTTATGCCCTGGCGCCGTCCTTGATCGAATCGCATGACCCTACAAAACGCCTTCACCCGCGAAGACCTGCTGCGCTGCAGCCGCGGCGAACTGTTCGGCCCCGGCAACGCACAGCTGCCCGCCCCGAACATGCTGATGGTGGACCGCATCACCCACATCAGCGCCGAGGGCGGCACCTACGGCAAGGGCGAACTCACGGCCGAACTCGACATCACGCCCGACCTGTGGTTTTTCGCCTGCCACTTCGAGGGCGACCCGGTGATGCCGGGCTGCCTGGGCCTGGACGCCATGTGGCAGCTGGTCGGCTTCTTCCTCGGCTGGCAAGGCCTGCCGGGCCGCGGCCGGGCCCTGGGCTCGGGCGAAGTGAAGTTCACGGGCCAGGTTTTGCCGACCGCCAAGCTCGTCACCTACAGCATCCAGATCAAGCGCGTGCTCAAGGGCAAGCTCAACCTGGCCATCGCCGACGGCTCAGTGAGCGTCGACGGCCGCCAGATCTACACCGCCGAGGGCCTGCGGGTCGGCGTGTTCACTTCCACCGACAACTTCTGAGGGTTTTGCCATGCGACGCGTCGTCATCACCGGTCTGGGCATCGTTTCGTGCCTGGGCAACGACAAGGAGACCGTCTCCGCCAACCTGCGTGCCAGCCGTCCCGGCATCCGGTTCCAGCCGGCCTATGCCGAAATGGGCCTGCGCAGCCAGGTGGCCGGCTCCATCGACCTTCCCCTCGAAGACCTCATCGATCGCAAGCTGTATCGCTTCGTCGGCCACGCGGCAGCGTATGCCTACCTGGCCATGAAGGACGCCATTGCCGATGCCGGCCTGACCGAGGAGCAGGTGTCCAACCCGCGCACCGGCCTCATCGCCGGCTCGGGCGGCGCCTCCACGCTGAACCAGATGGAAGCGCTCGACCTGCTGCGCGAAAAGGGCGTCAAACGCGTCGGCCCCTACCGCGTGACGCGGACCATGAGCAGCACCGTGTCCGCCTGCCTGGCCACGCCGTTCAAGATCAAGGGCCTGAACTACTCCATCGCCTCGGCCTGCGCCACCAGCGCGCACTGCATCGGCAACGCCATGGAGCAGATCCAGATGGGCAAGCAGGACATCGTGTTCGCCGGCGGCGGTGAAGAAGAACACTGGACCCAGTCGTTCCTGTTCGACGCCATGGGCGCGCTGTCCACCAAGTACAACGACACGCCTGAAAAGGCCTCGCGCGCCTACGACGCCGAGCGCGACGGCTTCGTCATCGCCGGCGGCGGCGGCATGGTCGTGGTCGAGGCGCTCGACCACGCACTGGCACGCGGCGCAAAAATCTACGCCGAAATCGTCGGCTACGGCGCCACCTCCGATGGCTACGACATGGTCGCGCCCAGCGGCGAAGGCGCCGTGCGCTGCATGCAGATGGCCATGGCCACCGTCGACACGCCCATCGACTACCTGAACACCCACGGCACCTCGACGCCCGTCGGCGACGCCATGGAAATGAAGGGCGTGCGCGAAGTCTTCGGCGACAAGGCGCCGGCCATCAGCTCCACCAAGAGCCTGTCGGGCCACTCGCTGGGCGCCGCGGGCGTGCACGAGGCGATCTACTGCCTGCTGATGATGGAAGGCAACTTCATGGCCGGCTCGGCCAACATCGAAGCGCTCGACCCCGAAGTGGCCGACATGCCGATCCTCACCGCCACGCGCGAGAACGCCACCGTCGACACGGTGATGAGCAACAGCTTCGGCTTCGGTGGCACCAACGCCACGCTGGTGCTGAAGCGCTGGCAAGGCGCGTAAGAAGAACACCTGCCGGTCCCGTCGCGCCCGCGACGACGGGCCCGCAGGTGCTTCGCTAGACTGGGTTTCCCGTTCTTCCATCCACCGCGCGAGGAGACAGACCCATGGCGATCGACACCCTTTCCACCTGGCACCGGCTCGTCAAGTCACGCGACGTGGCGGGCCTGGACACCCTGCTGGCCGACGACGCCGTCTTCCTGTCGCCCGTGGTGCACCGGCCGCAGGTCGGCAAGGCCATCACGAAGCAGTACCTCGCCGCGGCCTTCCAGGTCTTCTTCAACGAGAGCTTCCGCTACGTGCGCGAGCTCCAGGGCCCGAACGACGCGGTGCTCGAGTTCGAACTCGAGCTGGACGGCATCGCCATCAACGGCGTCGACATGATGAAGTGGAACGCCGACGGGCAGATCACCGAGTTCAAGGTGATGCTGCGCCCGCTGAAGGCGGTGAACCTCATTCACCAGAAGATGGCGGCGCAGCTGCAGGCGGCTGCCCCGCAAGCCTGAGCCCGCTCAGGGGCAGGCCAGTTCCGTCTTGGCCACGGCACACAGCCGGGCCTTCTCGGCCGCGGGCAACGTGAGCCCCGGCATCAGCCCGTCCAGCCGCAGCACCGCCGGGTAGATGCGCGTGTCCTGCGGGTTCTTGCGGTAGGCGCGCAGCACCAGCTGCTGGCTTTCCTTGCCGCAGTGCTGGCGCTGCTGGCGCGCCACTTCCTTGTCGTGTGCCGACCCGTCGCCATTGAATTCGCCGGCGAAGTGAAAGCACATTTCCGCATCGTCCACGGCCTTGCGCAGGCGCTGCTCGTCTTTCGAGAACGTCGGCGGTGCGGCGAACGACATCGACACGGCCAGCAGTGCCGCGCCTGCCACCATGACTCCTTGCAGCTTCATGAGATGAACCTCTTGTCTGAATGAAAAAAGGGCCGTCCGCAGACGACCCTTCTCGTGGCAATCGCCGAAGCGATCGATCCAATGATTACTTCTTGTCGCCGCCCGGCACCTTGCCTTCGACGCCCTTGACGTAGAAGTTCACGCCCGACAGGAACTTGTCGTCGGCGACCGCGTCCTTGGCGATCAGCTCCTTGCCGTCCTGGCCGACGATCGGGCCCTTCCAGATCGAGAAGCTGCCGTCCTTCAGGCCCTTCTTGATTTCGTCGACCTTGGCCTTGGTTTCGGCCGGCACGTCTTCGGCGATCGAGACGATGTCGATGGCGCCTTCTTTCACGCCCCACCAGGTCTGGCCCGTGGCCCACTTGCCGTCCAGCGCGTCTTGCGTGGTCT
This sequence comes from Variovorax sp. YR752, assembly GCF_943372545.1. Taxonomy (NCBI): domain Bacteria; kingdom Pseudomonadati; phylum Pseudomonadota; class Betaproteobacteria; order Burkholderiales; family Comamonadaceae; genus Variovorax; species Variovorax sp. YR752. Next base: position 18,119 of record NZ_CALRZC010000144.1, read on the forward strand.
TGATGTAGTACGGCGCCCAGTTGATGATGGCCGAGCCCAGGTGGGCCTTCGGGCCGTAGGCGGTCATGTCGGAGTCCCAGCCGAAGGCGCGCTTGCCCTTTTCTTGCGCTGTCTTGAGCACGGCCGGCGAGTCGGTGTTCTGGAACAGCACGTCGGCGCCGCCGTTGATGAGGGCGGTGGCGGCTTCGGTTTCCTTGGGCGGGCTGAACCACTCGTTCACCCACACGACCTTGGTCGTGATCTTCGGGTTCACCGACTGCGCGCCCAGTGTGAAGCTGTTGATGTTGCGCAGCACTTCGGGAATCGGCACCGAGCCGACCACGCCCAGCGTGTTGCTCTTGGTCATCGAGCCGGCGATCACGCCGGCCATGTACGCGCCTTCGTAGGTGCGGCTGTCGTAGGTGCGCATGTTCTCGGCGGTCTTGTAGCCGGTGGCGTGCTCGAACTTCACGTCCTTGCTGTCGTTGGCGACCTTGAGCATGGGCTCCATGTAGCCGAAGGTGGTGCCGAAGATCAGCTTGTTGCCCTGGCCCACGAAGTCGCGGAACACGCGCTCGGCGTCGGCCGACTCGGGCACGCTTTCGACGAAGGTGGTCTTGATCTTGTCGCCAAATTCCTTCTCGAGCGCCTTGCGGGCGTTGTCATGCGCGAAGGACCAGCCGCCGTCGCCCACAGGGCCGACATAGGCGAATGCGATGTTCAGCGGAGCGGCCGGTGCGGGGGCCGGAGCGGCTGCGGGCGCCGGTGCCGGCGGTGCAGCGGGAGCGGCCGCCTCTTCCTTCTTGCCGCAGCCGATGAGGGCCGCCGAAGCCACCGCGGTGAGTGCCGCGAGCTTGAGCAGGGAACGCTTGTTCAGATCATTCATTGTCGAAATCCTCAGAAGAAAAGGACGGGTTGGCAAAAAAACGAGAACGCGATTATGAGCCGGGGTAGAACGGTTTCCCCATCGATGCCGGCATGTTGATGCGGATGAAGGCGGGGTTGCGCGAGATCAGCGCCAGCACCACGATCGGCGCGATGTACTGGGCCATGCTGAGGAACTGCGAGGGCACGTCGACGCCGCTGCTCTGTAGGTGAAAACCGAGCATCGAGACGCCGCCGAACAGGTAGGCGCCGAGCAGCACGCGGATCGGGCGCCAGGTAGCAAACGTGGTCAGCGCCAGCGCGATCCAGCCACGGCCGGCGACCATGCCCTCGACCCACAGCGGCGTGTACACGGTCGACAGGTACGCGCCCGACAGCCCGCACAGCGCACCGCCCGCGATCACCGCCAGGAAGCGGATGCGCCGCACCGGATAGCCCAGCGCATGCGCCGACTCGGGCGACTCGCCCACCGAGCGCAGCACCAGGCCGGCGCGCGTGCGGTACAAAAACCAGATGAGCCCGATGGTCAGCAGCACGGCCACGTACACCATCGGGTGGTGGCGGAACAGCGCCGGGCCGGCCAGCGGAATGTCGGCCAGCACAGGAATGGCGAAGGGCGTGCTCTCGGGCAGCTTGGCCTGCACGAAGCTGATGCCCGCGAAGGCCGAGAAGCCGACGCCGAACAGGCTCAGCGCGAGCCCCGTGGCGTACTGGTTGGTGTTGAGCCAGATCACGAGCACGCCGAAGAATGCGGCGAGCAGCGCACCGGCCGCCATGCCGGCCAGAAAGCCGAGCCAGGGGTTGTGCGTGATGACCACCGTCGCAAAGCCCGCGATGGCGGCGCAGAGCATCATGCCCTCGGCACCGAGGTTGACGATGCCGGCCTTCTCGTTGATCAACAGGCCCAGCGCCGCGATGGCGAGCACGGTGCCCGCGCTCAGGGTCGAGCCCAAGAGGAGTGCGTAGCTTTCCATGGTCAGTGACCCCCTTCGGTGGTGGCTGCGGGCGCGGTGATCGGCGTGCTGGCTTGCAGCGAGGCCGTGGTCATGGTCGCGGCCTTGGCGCCGGCCTTGCGGCGGATGCGGTAGGCGATGAGCGTGTCGCAGGCCAGCAGCGTGAACAGCAGCAGGCCCTGGAACACGCCGGTGAGCGACTTGGGCAGGCCCAGGCGCGACTGCGCGAGTTCGCCGCCGATGTAGAACATGCTCATCAGGATGGCCGAGAAGATCATGCCCACCGGATGCAGCCGCCCGACGAAGGCCACGATGATGGCCGCGAAGCCGTAGCCCGCGGGCACGTACGGCGTGAGCTGGCCGATGGGGCCCGCCACTTCGAGCGCGCCCGCCAGGCCGGCCGCACCGCCCGAGGTGAGCAGCGCGATCCACACCGCGCGGCGTGCCGAGAAGCCCGCATAGCGCGCCGCCGCGGGCGCCAGCCCACCAACCTGTTGCGCAAAGCCCGCGCGCGTGCGGAACAGGAACACCCACAGCGCGCCCGCGCCGACGAGCGCGATGATCAGCCCGATCGACACGCGCGAGCCCTTCATGAGCCGCGGAATCTGCGTCACCGCCTCGAAGGTCTTGGTCTGCGGAAAGTTGTAGCCCTGCGGATCTTTCCAGGGGCCGAAGACCAGGTAGCTCAGCATCAGCGTGGCCACGTAGACCAGCATCAGGCTCACGAGGATTTCGTTGGCGTTGAACTTGTCGCGCAAAAACGCGACGATGCCCGCCCACACCATGCCGCCCAGAATGCCCGCCAGCAGGATGGCCACGACGATCCAGCTGCCGGTGCTCTTGTCGGCCAGCAGCGCCACGCCGCCCGCTGCGATGGCGCCGCAGACGAACTGCCCTTCGGCGCCGATGTTCCAGACGTTGGAGCGAAAGCACACGGCCAGGCCGAGCGCAATGATGAGCAGCGGCGTGGCCTTCACCATCAGCTCGCCGATGGCGTAGCCGCTCTTGATGGGTTCGTAGAAGAACACCTGCAGGCCCTTGACCGGGTCCTTGCCGAGCGCGGCGAACAGCGCCACGCCGATGAGCACGGTGATCAAGAGCGCCAGGATCGGCGAGGCAAAGCTCCAGAAGCGCGACAGCTCCGGGCGGGGTTCAAGCTTGAGCATGCGCGCCCTCCTTCTTGTCGTTCTTGTCAGGCTGCGCCTGCGTGTTGTTCTTGCCAGGCTGCGCCTGCGGCCACAGGCCGCTCATCCACTCGCCGATCTGCGGCAGCGTGGCCGCCGCGCGGTCGATGGAGGGCGACAGCCGCCCTTTGGCGATCACGTGCAGCCGGTCGCAGATGTTGAACAGCTCGTCGAGCTCCTCGCTGATCACGAGCACGGCACAGCCGGCGTCGCGCAGCGCGAGGATCTCGGCATGGATGAGCGCGGCCGCGCCCACGTCCACGCCCCAGGTCGGTTGCGAAACGATGAAGAGCTTGGGGTTGGCATCGATCTCGCGACCGACGATGAATTTCTGCAGGTTGCCGCCCGACAGCGAACGCGCCGCCGCGTTCGGGCCGCCGGCCTTCACCTTGAAGCGTTCGATGATGGAACGCGCCTGCTTGTCGAGCTCGGCGGTGCGGATCCAGCCGCCCTTGCCCACGGCATTGCTGCGCGTGAGCAGCAGGTTGTGCGCCAGGCCCAGCGTGGGCACGGCGCCGCGCCCCAGCCGTTCCTCGGGCACGAAATGCAGGCCCAGTGCGCGCCGGGCGCGCGGGCGCAGCCGGCCGGCCGGCTTGTCGAACACGCGCACCATGGCGGACTCGGCGCGAACGTCTTCGCCCGAGAGCGTGTACAGCAGTTCCTTC